>NZ_JAHHPO010001048.1 GCF_024606365.1 Endozoicomonas sp. ONNA2 | reverse complement strand
GGCAGCAAATTGGTCTAAAAAGTCGGAAATTTTTAGTAAATAGAACCACTATTCATTAAAAATTTCCGACTTTTTATCCTCAATTTTCTGTCGTCCTCGCTACAGGGACGCCCAGTCAGGCGCTATTCTCGGACAGCCTCCTGGCGGTGGAGTTATCTATCCATCTTGGCTGGCTGAACTTTTGAAAGGTTGAAATTTCTTGAACATTCAGGGGGGTCATTTGAACTATTTTTTCTTTTAATTGTCTAAATTTTGGTTGTTGCAAAGTCTCATATCTTTATGCTTATAAACCTGCAGAAGATCTTGAGTCTGTTGGTCATGAAATCTTCGTTCATATCGGCCAGTCCGATTTTGAAGTTATGACCTGACACTGTTCTGACTGGCACCAAACCCTATGGAGTCCGAGAAAACAGGACAGTATTGGCTTCACTTGAACAGCATCCTGATTCTAAACGCAGTTAAAGAGGAAAACAGTAATGAATAACCTGCCGCTCATCTCTACTACAGCTACAGCTACAGCTTCAGCTTTGGCAGTATATGCTCATCAATCAGGGAATGAACAAGCAAGGAATGAACAAGTCTGCAAGGCTTTTGCCGGGGACAAGGAGGTTAAACCCATTGTTACTGGCAATGAATGTCCTGAATGCCCCCCAGAAAGCGCAGCCTCTTACCTTCAGAAAAGAACCTGCACCTTGCCTGTTGGAAATCAGGGCTCACAATTTGGCAAGGAGATAGTTGACGCCCTGTTGATGGCTGAACCGGAACCAATTGGTATCTATCATTCCTTCAACAATCTTGAGGGGGTGATGCAAAATGCCAATGACCTGCTTTCCAGCCCCATCGACCAGGATTTGTCAGAATCCATTACTTTATCGATGAGAGCCAGTGCGAACTTGATAATGGGAGAACTTTACATGATTGAAGGCATGATAAAAGCTAAACACCCTGGCTTCTCAAAATTCGCCAGCCATAACAATAGTGAAACAATTGCTCAAAAAATCTCCGAGCTGCAACAATTCGAGACAAAGCTGGAATTAGCCCGCAAATAGTTTGGCTTCAAATGTCGTGTACTTTCTTGTTCATTCAGGTGGATCATTTGAGCTATGTCTTCCTTTAATGGGCTGAAAGTCTGGATGTTGCAATGGTTCAGATCTTTACCCTTAAAACCTGCTAAAGGTCTTGGTAACTATTCTGTGAACCCAGCCAAACCAGCCCACCAAGCTGGTAAGGAATACC
>NZ_JAHHPO010001047.1 GCF_024606365.1 Endozoicomonas sp. ONNA2 | reverse complement strand
ACAAAACGGAATTTTTAGACCAATTTGCTGCCACCGCAGTAGGGCAGTCTATTCTTGGACAGCCTCCCAGGCTTCTGCGATGTAATTTATAATTACGAGATAAAAAACCTGCCCAGCAGCATCATATTGGCTATACAGCCGTGCTTACCATCAGGAAAAGAGAAAAATATTAATCTTGCCCGAAAGATAGCCTTCGCCCGAAGGAGCCATCAGATAAAAACAACGTGTCAGATGAAAGCACCCTCAGCACAGCAATACGGTACATTTCAGCTGACCTCTTCCCAAATAACCGAACTGTCCCAAAGCCACATGCCAAGAGCAAACCAGCTGAGATAAGCAGCTGCCAGTCTTCTGCCCCCATTACAGAAAACAACCATATGCCTGCCATCATAAGTAAAAGCGGGAAGAGATAAATCATAAAAGAAGCCTTTAGCAATGAGGCTTTCGGTATACCGACCACAACCGTGTCACCCTTTTTCACTACCAAGGGGCAAATCGCTTTGATATATGAAAAGGACGAACTGAACCTGTACTTTTCGAAGAGATGTTGCCCACAACCATTTCGGGCACTACAGATTGCACAACTCGACTGTCTGATTGTTTCAACCCACACGAAATCACGCTCTACAGCAACAACTCGTCCCTGCTCTTCTATCATATTCCTGAAAACCTGATATAGATCGATGAGGGATAATAAAAGAAAAACCAGCCTTTAAGTCCAGTAAACTTACTTGATCATTACATCAAGGCTTCATGTTTACCGGGCGCACAGATACGGCTACCCTCTCTGCCGTACCTAGAGGAATATCACCAACAACCGTTACGTGAAAGTACTGATTACCTTCCCGGTAAATCTTTGAAACCGCCGAAAGAGCGCCAATTTGTTCAGAAGCCTGGCTTAGTACCCGAGTATCATCCTGTTCCACAAAAACAGAGAAATTGGCAATGCCATCGGAAAAGATCAACGCATCCACATCGTGCTGACTCATCGGAGAAGGACGGATACTGCTATTTTCCAACACAAAGCCAGCAGGCAACCATCCCGTCTGCCATTTCGAGGGCGCACCGGGTTTATCAGAGAGCCCTATGGCTGGATTGCTTCTCAGGCGAATAGTTTCATCCACATTGGAGGGTTTGTGATCCAGAAGTGCCAGATCATCATTTGACAGATTACCAATATTCAGAGAAGTGAACTGCAGTCGCTCAATGATTTTACCCTGATCATCAACCAGCACTGATTTTAGCAACAATGAAGATTCTCGATCGAGCCATAACTGATATCCATAACGGAAACGATCTTTCGGCAGCACAAGCAACAGGACAGCCTCTCGACCAGCAACACGGTCAACACCTGCAATTTTCAGGTCATAGAAATGCTCAGACACACCAGATTGGAATTTACTTAGGACCGGCATTAATGAGCCATGCTGAAACTTCGTCACTCCCTCGTTATAACTGGAAAAGAAAAGCTCATTGCCAGAGCGAATGACTTCCCGGGGAGCGCCATCAAGATAGAAAATACGTTCTCTTTCCGATGCTGTTTGATCTTCAGCTTGATGAATAACACTTAACGTCTGCAGCTGCGCCCCCTGCTGATAAACAAATTCTCCCTGAAAACTCAGCCTTTTGGCGGAAACTGACATTCTTTCAAGCAAGTCAACGGCATCGGATGTCGTCTGTGCAAACAAAAAGCCACTGGCAAGAAAACAAGAGACCAGCAGCTTTTTGGTAATCCATTGCATCTGTTTCATAAATTTATTGGTTGTCAAAACTGGTCAATCTGGCGAATGATAAAATACTCTGCCCACTCCCCATTGCAGAGAGTTCTGCATGCTGAAGTGCATAGACATGAAAGCGTTCTCTGGTCGCCCTGTCAGCAAGGCTCTGCGCATAAGCAAGTTGTTCCGGCGTAATACCATCATGCTGCCTTGAGTTATATCCGGCGCGAATACCCAATGCACCGTAATCGTTATGGGCTGTTTGCGCCAGCTGAACAGGCTGAGTCAGAGTAACTGGTTCATTTTCAGTCAAAAGCTGTAAATCAGGAGACGGATTACTGTTTCTAACCCCGATAACAACAGCAAATGCCACTGAAGCTGCAACCGCAACCTTACCCAGAGAACCCCATACATCTTCAAGGAAGCGACCCGATGCAGGTCTGGTTGCAGAAGAATATTCTGCTCCAGGGGACATATGCGAACCGGGGTTATCTACTTCCTCTTGTTCTATGGCATTCATCACGCCACTGGAGATATCGACATTGGCAAATTTACTGTTATTTCCACGTAATGTCTCACCAATCTGCTGATAGCGACCCGCCAGCGCACGAAGATCATCATCCTTGCCAATGCTATCAATCACACGGCGCAATTCGAGTTCACTGGCTTGCCCATCCAGAACAACCGATAAAGACTCTTTCAGCTGTTCTCTGGCACTGTTTTGGGAACTCTTTTCACTCATAGGCAAACCTCTGGTATTCATGCCAACCTTCCTTCAAGTCGCACATGAGTTGAACTTTTTATGGCCAATTTATGGCCAATTTATGGCCAATTTGTGACCAAATTAAACGTTTTGCCCTAACAACGGTCTGATCTCACGATCAATAGCTTCACGAGCCCTGAAAATCCTGGACCGCACAGTACCTACCGGGCAGTCCATAACATCGGCAATTTCTTCATAGCTGAGACCGTCAAACTCTCTCAACATGACCGCTGTTCTCAGCTCGTCGGGTAAGCGCTGGATGACATCATGAATGACCTGCTCAATTTCATTACAGTACAGGTTGCGCTCAGGGGTATCAACGACCCGCAGCGTTGTCGCTGTTTCCAGAAAGTCAGCATCATGAACATCAATATCTGACTCTGGCAATCTTCGCCCCTTGGATACCAGATGATTCTTGGCCGTATTAACGGCAATTCGGTACAGCCAGGTATAGAAGGAGCTATCACCACGAAACTTATCAAGTGCACGGTATGCTTTTATGAAAGCCTCTTGCGTAACATCCTGAACTTCCTGAAAATCACTGACATAACCACCTACCAGCCCAAGGATGCGATGTTGGTATTTAATAACCAGCACATCATAAGCTCTTTTGTCACCCTGCTTTACACGATCAACCAACTGCTGATCAGAATCCGGACTATCAACCATTCAGGCATCTCCACCCATGTAAGGCAGGAACACCATAAAAGGCACCGTCGTGCAATTTAGGGTTTAGCTCAGCAGCAAGTATATAGACCATCAAAATGAAGAAAAGTTCCTGATATTTTCAATTTATTACTATATGGGTATTCGTCCACCACAAACCAATGTATCTGATTTTTGTAATTATATTGGAAAACCAACAGGTTATCTTTAGCACTTCAACGACACTACAGTGTAGCCAAAATGCCCTGAAATGAATATTGCGGCTACATGGCTGCACAGTAAAACACAGAGATCAGACAAGTTACCAAGCCTCTTGATTCAGATAGGCAGCAATCTTAACATCGACTCGAAAAATAGCCTCTTTAGCCCGATGCACATAACCAGTTACTGTCATTAAGCATTCTGATTAATAGCTAAGCCTCTCAATATAGAACGTATCATGTCATTTGCCAGACAGTCACTTTTTCACAGGCTAGCACATTAAACCACACTGCATTTGTTTTCCTATTGATTACAGGAAGGATAAATGACGTCAGCGTGACTTGATTGGGGAGCCTTATGCAACAGCCCTGTAATTATGATGTAATCATCATTGGCTCTGGCGCGGCCGGCCTGACCACTGCACTGCAGTTGTCTGATGATGTCAGGATAGCCATTTTCAGCAAAGACACATTAAGCGCTGGCTCAACCTATTGGGCCCAGGGAGGCGTGGCTGCGGTCTTGGACCAGACCGGTGACAATATCGACCAGCATGTGGAAGATACGCTCACCGCTGGTGCAGGCCTGTGTAACAAGTCGGCTGTTCGACATATTGTTGAGAATGGCAGAGAGAGTATTGAATGGCTGATCAGCCAGGGGGTGCCATTCACACCGGATCATGCCGCTGACCGGCCCTTCGACTACCACCTGACACGGGAAGGTGGACACAGCTCCCGCAGAATCATTCATTCCGCCGATGCCACTGGCCGGGCTATTTCAGATACCCTACTGGAACAGGCAAGTTTGAAACCAAACATAGACCTTTTCGACCATCATCTGGCTATAGACCTGATCACCACCAGCAAACTGGAACATCACACTCATAACCATGAGCCACGCTGCGTTGGTGTTTATATACTCGACCTGGTGTCGGACCAGGTTCATGTCTTCAAGAGCCGTTTTACCGTTCTTGCCTCTGGCGGTGCCAGTAAAACCTATCTATACACCAGTAACACAGACGGCGCGTCCGGCGACGGCATTGCCATGGCCTGGCGGGCGGGCTGCCGGGTTGCCAACATGGAGTTTAACCAGTTTCACCCCACCTGCCTCTACCACCCTAATGCCAAGTCGTTTCTGATTTCAGAAGCCGTTCGGGGTGAAGGCGGTCTGCTCAGGCGCGCCGATGGCAGCCGGTTCATGCCAGACTACGACCACAGGGAGGAGCTGGCACCCAGGGACATTGTGGCACGGGCCATTGACCATGAAATGAAGCGCCTGGGGTCAGATTGTCTTTATCTGGACATCAGCCACAAGCCTGCACAGTTCATTTGCTGCCATTTTCCGACCATTTATGAGCGCTGTCTCAGCTATGACATCGACATCACCAGAGACCCAATCCCGGTTGTTCCTGCTGCCCATTATACCTGTGGTGGCATAGTGGTTGATAAAAACGGCCAGACAGACACAAAAGGCCTTTTTGCTGTAGGCGAGTGCAGTTTTACCGGCCTGCATGGTGCCAATCGGCTGGCCAGCAATTCACTGCTTGAGTGCTTTGTCACTGCCAAAAGCTGCGCCCGGGTCATAAACGATACCATTGATCAATACCCACAACCTCCGTCTCTGCCGAACTGGGATGAAAGCCAGGTCACCGATTCCGATGAAAATGTGGTTATCTCTCACAATTGGGATGAACTTCGCCGCTTTATGTGGGATTACGTGGGGATTGTCCGCACCACAAAACGCCTGCAAAGAGCCATGAATCGCGTTGAGTTGCTGCAATCTGAAATTCATGAGTTCTACAGCAATTTCAAAGTCAGCAATGACCTGATCGAGCTGCGTAACCTGGCCCAGGTATCTGAGCTGATTATTCGATGTGCCATGGCCAGGAAGGAGTCCCGTGGCTTGCACTATACCCTGGACTACCCCCGCACGGATGATATTCCCGAAAACACGATTCTGGTTCCAGGGAACTTCAGGGGCTGTTAAAAACTTATTGGGCATTAACTCAGAATTAGAAATATCTGACATCCATAACCCAAACAGGGGAGCGATCAAGTATTCAATATGCAGTGAAAAATCTACCAGCTCACTGCATGCCTTATGGTTTAAAACAGCCTCTAGCCCAATGGCACTGACTTAAGCTTAAAAGCCCCGTAAACAGGGACATTGATATAGGTT
>NZ_JAHHPO010001046.1 GCF_024606365.1 Endozoicomonas sp. ONNA2 | reverse complement strand
GAGGACGACAGAAAATTGAGGATAAAAATTCGGTTTTGTGAGGTGAATAGCGGGGTTATTTGCCGAACAAAAGCGGGTTTTTAGACCGATTTGCTGTCGCCGCAGTAGGGCATCTATTCTCGGACAGCCTCTTGGCCAGATTTTCGTGTAAAGCCTGGTATGCCTCATAAAGCCTATTCCCCTGCTTTAAACCCTCAGGCAGCTGTAGATCCGTCTTAACAGGGCAGTACTATTTCCAATCGCGGCTGCTTCAGTATATTCGGTGATGAAAGTCCGGCATTAGGCTTACAAGGCATTTTATTTTCTCAGAAGAGGGCTTTATCAGAAAAAGCTCTTCTGAGTTTACCTGACTCCCTCATCAATTCATTTCGTGTCTCACCGGGGAGTATCTTCCTGATATTGTCATCAAATTGATCAAGCCTGGTAGAGAAAGAATCAATGTCCTGTGGTAATTTTAGAAACTGCAAAACCTCGGGATAACTTTTCAATCGTTTTAAGGTTTCGAAAGCATCAACAATAGCAAGCCAGTTATCAAGACTGATTGTTAACGCGCTCTTTCGCACCTGAAGCACTGCCTTCTCAGACTCTACAGAGCTGAGCTTGTCAATCTGGTTTGCCAAAGCGCGAACTTCTCGCTTAACAGCCCTTACTGCACAGGAGTTCTCTATTTTTGGCTCCTTCTCCGCCAGCGACTGTTGCAGCCGGTCTATCTGTTGATGAAATTCCTTGACCAAAACCCTCTCGCCCATGCATGGCAGTTGTTGTTGAAGGCGCTTAAAATCAGCTTTAGCTTTACTATAGGGGGCCTGTAAATTTACCGGCAGGTTAATGGCAAGTTGCGATATTTCCAGTTCAGCAGCACTCATTCCATACTGAAAAGACTGACTTTGAAAATCCTTCTTCAGCCCTTGCTGCAAGTTAGCAAGCGCAGCTTTCAGGTTCGCCAACCTCATTTCAGCTCGAACCGCGCGGTAATCAGGTGGTGGTGAAGGCACAATTGCCGGACCATACCACGCTGGAGGTAACAGTAAAAATAGTGGTCTCCCCGCCCTCGCAAACACTGGGTTTTCAGCAGGAGGCAGGCCCGACCCTGTTACACCATAGTTCTCTTGGCCGGTGCCGTCACGGAAAGAGTCTGTTTGATTTAATTCCTGGTGATATTTATTCATCTCACCGACAAAGAAATCCATACTGACATAATGGGGCTCTCTCTTTTTCTCACCCTCTTTTGCCGCTTTACGATTGAACAGATCACATAAATTTTGTGCCAGAGGCAATGTATGGCCTTCTCCTCCCTTGGCAGCTGCTATTACACCTTCATCTTTTACTTTGAGAAAAACATTCAGTATTGCACTGGCCTTACGATCCTTTAAATCATGACGGTAACTAAAGTCTCTCGGCAATTCATACGCCTTGAGGTCTTTATCAAGATTATCTTTTTTCCAGATTTTATCGCCATGCACTCTTTCAGCCTCAGCACAGGTATCCATTGCGAGTTGTCTGACGTCTCCCCGCTTCAGTCCGACAAAAAAATTACTGATATCAGTATGACGGACATCCCTGGCATTAAACTTTGCAGTTGTCGTGTATACACCAGCACCCTTGTTTAATCCTGATGCGTCGTTTAAGTCTGACGCCTGCGAAAAGTTTGGCTGAACTGCCAGAGTCTGGGCAGGATGCAGTGTATTCATGTGATAAACTCCTATGATTAAGTTCCTGACAAAAAGTTTTTCTGACAAGTTTGATTTTTTTGGTCAAAGAAAAGTTCAACTCGTTTCTTAGACAGCTTTCTCATTTGAAATTTTATTTAATGAATTTTATCGTCAGGCAGCAATTTCCGCGAACAAAGAATAAGGGTAACTATTCAGCACCCAGCAAAGGCATATTACTGTAATTCTGAACAGCTCTAA
>NZ_JAHHPO010001045.1 GCF_024606365.1 Endozoicomonas sp. ONNA2 | reverse complement strand
CGCCAAGGGAGCACCTGCTGAGCTTGCATGACTGTCTGCCATGGCGGCTGCGGTTTGCTCCGGAGATTTGCTGTGACGTGCAGTGGATGTTGGGGCTGAAAGCTCTTTTGGTGCCACCGTCGTTTGCATGTTTGACACATTGCCAATAGCTTCCTGCAAAGTGGTGCTTTTGGGGGCGTAAGAGGCAGCAGCCACCGTGCTTTCTGCCCGAATGGCCGCAGTACTGTGCGCAGTGCTTGACCATGTCTCACTTGCATGGCTGATGGCACCAGCTTCTGGCTTGCTTATCGATGGCTCTGGCAAGGTTTTGGCCACCGTCAGAATCGGGGTAATGGTTGAAATGGTGGAATGTTCCAGATCGGTACAAGGCCTCAGAACATGATTCAGATAATCTTCCCTGTCCTGGGTATCCAGATTCTTCTCAAGAAGTGCTCGAAAATCATCTAATTTCAAAAAGACCGTTTTAACCTGGCAGCCTCCACCCTCTACAGAGTGAAGAAAAGAAAAAGCAATGTCGTTCTTAAGCACTTTGTATGACTGATAGTGCCCATTGGCATTTTCCGAGGCATCATCCACACCGTGTGAATCGATGTACCCGGCAGGTGACGGGGTTGCAGATGAACTGATTTTATCCATTGTTCCATTCTCTTGTTTGGCAACGCTGTTCAGGGCTGTGCATGGTGGCTGTACTCACAGGCTCAGCCAGAACAGTCGTGTGGTTAATGCATTGCGAGGCTTTGCACTTGACAGTGGACGACATACTTGACCAATTTATCCACTTGAGAGTCCATTAAACTCGGCAAACTCTTCTTCAAGCACATTCTTAACCAGGGACTGCCAATGTTCAGTGTTGTCAGACAATCTGCCCTTGAGAGCCTCCAGGCAAACGATGGCAACCTGTCCCGTCAATTCCTGTTGCAGTTGCGGATCGTGGATCGTATTACCAAATACCCGGGGAAACTCGTCTTTAACCTGTTTTTTGATGGCTGAGTATGCATCCAGCATACGGTCTATGTTGTCCCTGTTGAATCGGTGACGCTGTACCGGGGGCTGCAGGCTGTCTACACTGCCAAGCTCGATTGAGGCACCTTCGCTGGCGCTTGATACTACGGGTAAAAACGCAGTGACCACCCGATTCAGCTCCAGGCCCTCATCATCATCGTCAGTCATCTGACGTTGATTAATGGCGGATGAAAGCTGCACTCGGGCTAAAGCCTCTTGAGGGGCGCTGACCTTACAGTCGTAGAGATAGCTGAATAATTGCCAGGCTCGCTGCCTAATGGCAAACGCAGACCAGTCCGGCACACTCTGATCGCTATAGTGATCGCTATAGCCACTATTACACGATAATTTTTTAATCTCGGTTTGCCACTGCGCCAGGTAATCCCTGGATTGATCGAGTCCCAGCGGGTCGGGTGCCCTGGCCAGTGACTGCAATATTGCCAGCTGTTGCTCTGGCAACAGCTCCATAAACTGCTGTCGGGTATCCTGATAATTACCCATATCAAGAGATTGTATCAACGGAATGGAGTGGATAGTTTCAGGTATTGGCTGGTGAGATGCTGCAAACAGCTCCGACAAGTGCTTGTCAAACTGCTGTTCTGCCTTGTTTGCACTGATGCCTAACCAATTGCCTAACTGGCTGGCAATGCTTTCATGTTGCTGGCTGCGCAACAAACGTGCCTGGTCCAGTACCTTTTGGCTGAAAGATGGCGATAATCCCTGAGTTCCATGTTTTTTCAGCTGATGTTGAGCCATGGCTTGCAGCATGCATCGGGCGAGTTCAATGGATGGTGAACCGGTTGTCGTTTTCCCTGTGACACTGTCGTAAAAAATGGATGACTGGCCATCGGCCCCAACAGCAACGTTGCGAACCGTTCCGTCACTGCGAAAAATATTATCAGGGCTTTCATGCTCCACGCCCAGTGTCCCGGAGGCAAGCACCGTCTGCAGAAAAGCTTCTGTGACAGAGGATGGATCTGAGCTTCCGGCAGTTTGCACAATAGCGATATTCAGCAGGTCCTCCGGTTGCCAGTCAGTCGCCACCTCAGCAAGCTCATTGCTGGTCAATGCCTGCGCAAAGTCAGTGACTTCGGCTTGCAGGCGACCGGCTATCCGTCTGCTGCCTTCTAACAATTTCATACCGGGAGATTGCCTGACCGGATCGGATGGAAGGCTGCCAGCGCTATTGCTGTTCAAAACTTGATGGTCAGCCGTTCGCAGGGGGCGGTCATTCATCGCAGCGGCCACGACATTAGCCAGGACCAGACTACTGCTTGAGTTGTATGGTACAGACTGAGTCCGCAATGCCTGTCCCTTCTGTCCTGATGAAGAACCATGGATTGACTCCTGATTCGGCGGCACATATCCGCTTCTGGCCAGATGAGCAGGACTATCCGACCCGGCGAATGAGGCTAACCCGGAGAGCCGGGCACGAATATCCGAGAATATGCCTGAATGTAAGCTGGAACCGGAACTGTGCGCAGGCTCAAGAGAATCCCGGTGGTCTGGTTCTGCCATTGCAGAATCCTGCCAATCACTGTTGAGCAACATGTTCTCATCAATCATGTTCTCATCAGTACTGGCCACATCACGGCGTTTTCTTGTCTGATCATCGGATGAGTCAAGAAAATCGGCAGGTATCAAATCTCGCGTTTTATAAACTTCGGGATCATTGAAGCGAGTCTTAAGATCAAAAGCGATCTGTTTGAACAGTGAAAGGCATTTTGACACTATCTTGGTAGTTTCCTGAACAAGGTCACCTGCGGCCCGGGTCAGACGACGTTCCGTCGATGATTCGCGAGTTCCTTCTTGAGTCACTGGCAAGGCTTGGAGGTCGTTAATCATTGTGTTCCTGAGTTCCAGCAATGCATCCTTTCTGTCATCTATGTAAGTATCTATCTCTGTTATATCCGTGGCCCTGATACCCTCGATTGTCTTGCTTAATACCTCCCCGGTATCTGTTTTGAATTTTTCTGTGTAGTCAGCCACCTTATCAAGGTTACCGCTGCTAATGCCTGCGGGTATTTGCTGATTCACTGTCATATTGCTTCTAATGGTAAAGTAGGCATCGTACATTCGTTGCAAGCTGGACATCTGTTGATGCAGCAGCAGCTCCTTGACACCTAAAATTTCACGCATTTTCTTCTGCCTTTCAGCGGCCGGGGCAGAATCAAGCAATGCTCCGAGGAATAGCTTGCCAACGTCATAGACAACACTGTTGCCCTCACGCAATCGCTCAAGCGCATGTATTTCAAAACTATTCCTGAATACTTGAGTGCCGGAAATAATCGTGCCTTTTCCCGGGTTTTCTGCGCGGGCAGACTCTGCTTCAAGGTTTTGGACATAATCATCATACAGTTGTCCAGCTTTCATAGAATCCAGATCAAAAAGTTCTTTAAGCTCTGGCTGGCTGAAATTTTGTCGGTTAGCAGCAAGGCTGTTATTGAACAGGGTGTTTTTATCAGAGTTTTCGTAGATTGCTATTGAACTGCCGGAACTATGTTCTTGTGTGCTGTTCAATTGATAACTCAGGGGAGTCCGGGTAGAACTGGCGAACTTATCATATATCTGCTGCATCAACTCAACGGACTTCTGGTACATGTCAGCCTGATAACGGGTGAAATCCACTGCTACTATATTGGGAGCCTTCATGATTTGATGGTTAATTCCTACGACCTTCTCGGTATTCCAGAAGTTAGTCCATTTATTCTCGAAAAGTGTTCTCCTCTTCTGTACCTGATCCATAAGTTTATCAACCGCTATTGATTCCCTGCGTAATGCATTTAAGTCACTAATTAATATTGCATAACTTTCCCGGAGCTGGTGAACCATTGCACGATGATAAAACGGGTATTCAAAACTGTTTGCTATGTCCTTGGCAATATCTGTCTTGCTAACAGTGATATCAAAAAATCCTTTTTTTAATATAAAAGATGCACGATTGAATAAGAGGTTGCGAATTTTGTGGGCATCACTGAGTTTATCAGTAATGTGACTATATGATGGTATTAAATCAATTTCATTTCTTTTAGGATACTTAATTCCAATAAATGAACTATTACTTTTAGCTATCAAAATCCTGTTGTTCTGCAAAGAGTCCATAGTAGCGTCAGCTAACATGAATTGTTTTAAGGTGCATAGGTCGAAATTTTGGTGAAGCTCAACAGAGGATGGCCTATGGTCCTCTCTTGCCGATCCATAGTCGTTCAATTTCAATGAATCAGTGATTATCTGGTTCTTCTGTTCGCACTCTTTGTATAAATCGGCCGTTATATTATTGAATGTGTTGGTTATTCCCTGCACATCGAAATGTCCCTCAATATCAGAAGTATCAGGCATGGACGGAGTCGTGGTTGCCTTATCTGTCGTGGAGCTTTCCGGTATTGCTTGTACTGCCGTGGGGGAGAGTTCGCTATCAACAGTGGCCGTAGCCAAAGATACATGGCTGGCATTTGCAGTGGAATCTACAGCAAGTGCGGATGCTGTGCCCTGCTCGATGGTGCCCAAATCTGAACTCAACAATTCTGTGTTAACACCGGCCAAAGCTGTGCCAGAAGTCTTTAGCCCATTTGATCCTGAGTTTGCCAGGAAGCCGGGAGGTTGTACCCCATCCGGGAATGAGCCATTCAAAGGCAAACTGGAGATCATCGGGCTTTGTGCTCGACTGAGCGAATGTGTAGTCATTCCTTCCATGCTGCCCAAGGCCTGGCTAACTGTAGAGCCACCCAGGGTTGGAGTATCTGTGTGCATTAAGCTTATTGCAGAACTGGTTTGACCAGCTGCAAGAATGCTCAGCGTTGAGTTTATTGCAGAACTGATTTCACTGGCTGTAAGAGTGCCTGGCATTGAGTTTATTGCAGAACTGGTTTCACTGGCTGCAATAGTGCCCAGCGCTGAGCTTGCTGCAGAACTGGTTTGACTAGCTGCAAGAATGCTCAGCGTTGCGTTTATTGCAGAACTGGTTTCACTGGCCGCAGGAGTGCTCAGCGCTGAGCTTGTTGCAGAACTGGTTTGACTGGCTGCAATAGTACCCAGTGTTGAGCTTGTTGCAGAACCGGTTTCACTGACTGCAGAAGTGCTCTGCGTGGAGCTTGTTGTAAAATCACCAGCAGTTGAACCTAATGTCAGAGATCTGGTTTCCGGCACGCCAGTAACAGCCGCAATAATTTCCGAACGACTGAGTATGCCGACGGGTCCGCCTGATGGAACATTTGGTTTGTCTTTAACACCACCATTTCCGCCAACATTTCCACCACCATTTCCACCTGGGGTTGGATCCGTTTTAGGTGGTGGCAGTCTTCCTCCTCCCCCTCCTCTAAAGAGGTCTTTAGAATTTTCTATTATTCTCCAGACTGCAATACCAATTACGCCGAACAAAAGACTGATTAAGAACTTAGGAGTCGTCTAAAAATAACTTTCCCATTTTAAACTCAGTGTTCCTGATG
>NZ_JAHHPO010001044.1 GCF_024606365.1 Endozoicomonas sp. ONNA2 | reverse complement strand
AAAAATAACTTTCCCATTTTAAACTCAGTGTTCCTGATGATTGCGGTGGAGCATCTGAATATGTGGAAGTTATTTACAGACAATTCCTGACTGCCTGGAGGAGAAAAAGGTCATAGAGTGCAGCAGTCTGATTTGGAGTGCCCAGATAAGTGATGATGAACAGCATGCCGTGGTCTTTGGTGGTTCCAAGGCCATCTTTCTGGGTTGTGATGTGGATGGCAATTGGTCGCAGATCGGGGAGGTCTGTCATCCTGGATATTATTCAAAGGAACTTAACCAGTATGTCAGCAGCCTTCTTTACCAAGCGTCTTTCAACGCCTCCAGGCAATACGCACTGAGTCTTGATACAGACAATAATGCGATTATTTCTGGTTATGACGATCAGGGTTCCTGGGTAGTCAAAACTGAAATTAAGCATTGTTCTTCTAATGCCCAATTCAGCCCGTCCGGGCGCAAATTACTGGCACTTCTCCTTAATCGTCAGGACTGCGACAAAACGGCTGACCCGGTGGATCAAGGTCAGCCCCCTGAGCACACCAGCCATCACCAGGGGTTCATAAAACGGACCTATGGCAACTTTAAACTCTGGGACTGCAGCAGTCCTGGTGATCGGCTGGATAACGCTCAGACCCTTGAGCACAGCGGCGCCAATCATGGAATCTTTAGCCCATCAGAGAATTTTCTTCTGAGCTATGGTACTGAATCAAATGGCGTCTGCATTTGGGGGTATAACGAGGAAGGTAATCTGGTTGAGAAAGCAAGGGTCAGTCACCCGGTGGGGATTATCGACGCTGCCTTCAATGCTCAGGAGGACAGTGTGCTGACCCGGAGTAATGGCAATGTGGTAAAAATTCAGAGCCTGGACAGTCAGGGTAAATGGCAGGAACAGTTGGAGGTTGAACATCAAAGACACGTTTATAAAGCCCGGTTTTCCCGTTCAGGGCACCTTGCCTATACCTTTAGTCTGAATACTGCGTGTATCCTGGGACGAGACAACAATGGCAAGTGGATTAAACAAGCGATGACAAACCTTGTTAATGACTACTCCATTGAAGGCGCCGACTTTAATGGATTGGAAAACCATTTTCTGATCTATGGCAACAAATTAAATCGGAAAGACAAACACCAGCCAGGCCTTGTGCAGATCTGGGGCATTGGTGATGATGGTCAATGGGCAAAAAGAGAGCAGATAAATCTCGATCATTCCGTTAAATCGGCCAAATTTAGCCCTGATGATGATCTTTTATTGATTCAATGTAACAACGACAGAAACAGACTGAGAAGTTCAAAAAAAGGCACTGTGTTACTTTGGAAGATGCCTGTCGGCCCGGAGTAGGAACTTTTGCCAAATTAACAGATCTAAAGTTTAGATACTGAATGGTCCGACAAGCCCGGGCCGGGATATTTCATAACATAAACTGCCCCGAATCTCGCGTATGGATGCAAGATCCAGGAGGCTGTCCGAGATAGCGCCGATGGCAAAAATTGTTAGACCAATTTGCTGCCACCGCACGACGATGCAGGAGCAGTTGCCGCGCAGGGCAGTCTGGCCTCCCGGGCATTGGACAAGCGAGAGCAGGAGCACGTTTATGAAATATCCGGGATAGAGGACGGTCTACGCAAATATAGGATTCTTCTGGTCCATGACGGTATTAATTTAATCCCTTTGTCAACATGACCGGAGTTATCATGCTATCAAAAGCCCGAATATGTCTGGACATTTACTCTTCATTTAGAACTCAAGCCTTGAAACATCTGCCAGCAACAAAACAGGTGATTTCATTTGGTCGCATACTGCGCAGAGCTGCCGCAAGCAAAATCGAAACCGGTGAATGGCCGTTATTCAATAATCTGAAATCCCTGCATGAGTCAGTGGCTGCCTTTAATGAACATGCTTCAAAAGTCCCTGAACCGGAACAGATCGAATTGCTGAAGCGGTTGAAACGAAATTCACCACCTGG
>NZ_JAHHPO010001043.1 GCF_024606365.1 Endozoicomonas sp. ONNA2 | reverse complement strand
CAGCAGCATACTGGCACTGGTCGATAGCATGCAGGCGATTGATACACAAGGCGTGGAACCGCTGGCACACCCGCTGGATGCCATCCAGCGCCTGCGCCCTGACGAAGTCACCGAAGGCAATCAGCGGGAGCAATTACAGAGCTGCGCACCGGCGGTTGAAGAAGGCCTCTTCCTGGTTCCCCGTGTTATTGAGTAACCCGTTAGAAAACCTTGCAGCAGTGACCATGGCCGAAACGCCGAAATGGCATTATTTTAAAGTCCGGTAGAAGTTGAGTCTTTGCCAAACCCTATCTCCTCCAAACAAACGAGTCCCATGTACGATAAAACCATTGCAGAACAGAGCCGGGCACTAGCCAGTGGCGAAATATCCAGCGTCGAGTTGACACAAGCCTACCTTGAGCGAATCAGGCAATTCGATGGCGACCTCAACAGCTTTATTACGGTGACTGAAGCCTTGGCCCTGGAACAGGCAGAAGCAGCGGATAAACGCCGTGCAACCGGCAATGCCAACGCCATGACCGGCATTCCTGTTGCCCATAAGGACCTGTTCTGCACGCAAGGCGTGAAAACCTCCTGCGGTTCAAAAATGCTGGACAACTTTATTGCCCCTTATGAGTCCACCGTCACCGGCAAATTCCGTGATGCCGGTGCCGTCATGCTGGGCAAAACCAATATGGATGAGTTTGCCATGGGCTCTTCCAATGAAAACAGCCATTATGGCCCGGTCAAAAACCCCTGGGACAAAGCCGCCATCCCCGGCGGTTCCTCTGGCGGTTCAGCGGCTGCGGTAGCCGCCCTGCTGGCCTCTGGCGCTACCGGCACGGACACCGGCGGGTCCATCCGTCAGCCTGCCTCACACTGTGGCATTACCGGACTTAAGCCGACCTATGGCCGGGTCTCCCGCTGGGGCATGGTGGCCTACGCCTCAAGCCTTGACCAGGCGGGCCCGATGACCCGTTCTGCGGAAGATGCCGCCATTATGCTGAACACCATGGCGGGCTTTGACACCCGGGACTCCACCTGTCTTGACCATGAAGTACCGGACTACACGGCGACACTGAATGACTCCCTGGCAGGCCTGACCATCGGGTTGCCAAAAGAGTACTTCACGGCCGGTCTGGACAGTGAAGTGGAACAACAGATCCGCAATGCCATTGCCGAATATGAAAAACTCGGCGCCAACGTTAAGGAAGTCAGCCTGCCCAATGCCAGGCTGTGCATTCCCGCCTACTACGTCATTGCCCCGGCGGAAGCGTCTTCCAATCTATCCCGCTTTGACGGCGTGCGCTTCGGCTATCGCTGCGAGAACCCAAAAGACTTGATGGAGCTTTATGTCCGCAGCCGCAGCGAAGGTTTTGGTGAAGAAGTCAAACGTCGTATTATTGTGGGCACCTACGCCCTTTCCGCCGGTTATTACGATGCCTATTACCGCAAGGCCCAGCAGATCCGTCGCCTGATCCGTGATGACTTCCTCAACGCCCTCAAACAGTGTGATGTGATTATGGGGCCCAACGCCCCGACCCCCGCCTTTGACATTGGTGCCATGAGCAATGATCCGGTGGCCATGTACCTCTCGGATATCTATACACTGTCGGTTAATCTGGCGGGCCTGCCCGGCTTATCCGTTCCGGCAGGCATGGCAAACCGGCGCCCTGTGGGCCTGCAGATCATTGGCCAGCATTTTGATGAGGCCCGTCTGCTCAATATTGGCCACTGCTTCCAGCAGGCTACCGACTGGCATAAGCAATCTCCGGCATTGGTATAGGACACAGTAATATGCAATGGGAAACCGTTATCGGGCTGGAGATTCACGTCCAGCTGGCCACCAAAACCAAAATATTCTCCGGTGCATCCACCGCTTTTGGGGCCGCACCCAACACCCAGGCTTGCGCAGTAGACCTTGGCCTGCCCGGTGTCCTTCCGGTGGTCAACGAAGAAGCCATCAATATGGCCATTAAATTTGGCCTGGGCATTGATGCCGAAATCAA
>NZ_JAHHPO010001042.1 GCF_024606365.1 Endozoicomonas sp. ONNA2 | reverse complement strand
TTCCTGGAGTTCGCCGTCGCGATCAAGATTCTTAAGATGGTCAATTTTCGCCAAAGGCCTTGATGAACCATTGCATAACAGCAGTCCGGGGGATTTTTTGTCACTGTTTTGGGCAATAGCGAACTCAGCGCGAAGTTGCATTCGGGGAATAGCCGCTCCCGGAAAAAGAAGGGCTGTTTCATCAGTAAATTCAAGGGGTTCTGCATCAGAAGGCTTCAGGGGAGCAAGGGCTGACCTTAGCCGCTCTTTGGCAGGGTCACTCAGGTTTGCAATGGCAGCTTTTTGCGCTGTGGCATCCCAGCGCTCAACTATCATTCCATGCTCATCCCTGTGAATGACGCTTTGCTGGAAATAGATATCAAGCTGCCTGACGACTTCAGCCAGACTTTCGTATTTTTCTGGCCCTGGTAGCGTGTCAATATCCCCTGGTATCCGCAGCGAGGCATCAGGTGCTCTTTTATCAAAGACAACGCTCATGACTTCAGCCAGATTTACCGCATCGAGGATGAAGCGTTCGTTGCCCAGAATGCATTTCTGGAGTTGCGTCAGTTCATCAGGCTGAGTTGATCCGCTCGCCTTCACGTCTTTAACTTCTGTGCCTGTTGCAGTTAGTGGTGAGGTTGCGGGGGTAGATTGAGCAGGAAACATTGCAGAACTTCTCCTCTGATTTAACGGGTGCCTGTCGATCAATTCAAATAATCTGTTGGATTCTCATTTAATGGACAGTAAATCAGATAATAAGTTCCCCAATAAACATTAAGAATAATCACACATTACCAGTAACCCTGACCCGCTTACTTCCTTTTGGTGTTATCGGTGCCAGATTTTTTCTCCTTTCTTCCAGGCGACGATCAATACTATTTTTTATGGCAATCAAAAAGCCCATAAAGACAAAGGCACCGGGGGGAAGAATGGCAAACAGGAACGGCTTGTAGTTGGCAATCACCGTCATGGTCCAGTCAGCGGCAATGGGGCCCAGCAGCAGGTCCATGCCGGAGAACAGCGTACCCTGGCCAATCAGCTCCCGCAGTGCGCCGAGCAATACCAGAATCACCGCAAAGCCCGTACCCATCATCAAACCATCAAAAGCGGCAGGCAGTACCGGGTTTCTGGAGGCAAAGGCATCGGCCCGGCCCAGGATAATGCAGTTGGTGACAATCAGCGGAATAAAAATACCCAGTATGCGATAGAGTTCATAGGTATAGGCCTGCATCAGCAGCTCGATACAGGTGGTGAAGGAGGCAATAATCATCACAAATACCGGCAGGCGAATAGCGTCGTTTACTTGGTGTCGTATAAGAGAGACAGCAACGTTGGAGCCCATCACCACCAGCATGGTGGCGATACCCAGGCCAAGGGCATTCACTACACTGCTGGAAACCCCCAGCAGAGGACAGAGGCCCAATAGCTGGACCAGCGCCGGGTTGTTTTTCCAGAGACCGTCCAGGGCGATTTTTGCGGCCCGACTGGTGGTTTCATTGGCCATATTGAATCTCCTCGCGGATACCGGTCATCCTGAGCGGGTCCAACAATAGATTGCGGTTTGCCTCGAAGTATTGCAGTGCCCGGTAAACGGCGGCGACAACCGCCCTTGGCGTAATCGTGGCACCGGTAAACTGATCAAACTCACCACCGTCTTTTTTTACTCCCCAGCCTTCGGTGATCGGGTTACCCAGGGATTTGCCGGCAAAGCCGAGAATCCAGTCGGTGACATTGGTGTTGATCTTGTCGCCCAGCCCCGGCGTCTCTTTGTGGGTAATGGCCCTGACACCGGCAAGTGTGCCATTGCGGTGGATGCCCACCAGCAGCTCGATTCGCCCGCTATACCCGTCCGGTGCAGTTACCGGCAGAATGACCGCAGAGACCTCGCCATCATCCAGCGCGATATACGCTTCTCGTTGCTCCTGGCTGGAAAGTAAGTGGGATGGCTCCAGCAGAATTTTTGCATCAACTAACGCATTGTCGTGAGTATCCGCCGGTAAAATCTCCATCAGAGCTTTCGCTTCATAGGCGCGAACCTGGGTCTCTATCCGCTCATGGGTGCTGACCCAGGTCACGGAAATCAGGCCTACGGTGAATACCGCAAACAGACCAAGGCCCAGACTATTACGAAAAATG
The DNA here is from genome assembly GCF_024606365.1 of Endozoicomonas sp. ONNA2. Taxonomy (GTDB): domain Bacteria; phylum Pseudomonadota; class Gammaproteobacteria; order Pseudomonadales; family Endozoicomonadaceae; genus Endozoicomonas. The sequence continues at coordinate 1,134 of NZ_JAHHPO010001042.1, read as the reverse complement.
CTCTGGAGCAGGCCATGCCCGCCGGGGACCTTGGTGGTGTCTTTTAAAGGAATCTGGCCGTCACTCATTATTCAGTCTCTCTTCGGCAGGCCTTTATTGGCCTTGCGATGGCCATAAGTCCGTGGCTGGGTGTAATAATCGATGGTGGGGGCAGCCATGTTCATCAGCAGCGTGGCAAAGGCGACACCGTCCGGGTAACCGCCCCAGGCACGGATAACGTAGACCATGACACCCACCCCCGCACCAAAAATAAGACGTCCACGGTTGCTGGTGGCACCACTGACCGGGTCGGTAATGATAAAAAATGCCCCCAGCATGGTGGCACCACTGAGCAGGTGGAACAGCGGGGAGCCATGACTGTCTGACCCGATACCCTGCCAGAAGAGGGTCGCCATCACCGCAATGGCACCGAGCATCCCCACAGGGGCATGCCAGGTAAATACTTTGCGCCAGATCAGAAAGACACCGCCGGCCAGATAAGCCAGGTTTACCCACAGCCAGCCACGACCGGCCATGCCATCAAATACCGGGTTGGCCTCCCACAGCTCATTGATGGTCAGGCTTTTGTTTTCCCTCAACACATCCAGTGGGGTGGCCATACTGATGGCATCCACACTGACTCCCTGGCCCGGGGGGAAGATGGTGAACAGCGCATCGGTCAGGCTGTTGTTATGGCCTTCCAGCCCCAGAGGTGGCAGCCAGGTGGTCATTTCCTGTGGAAACGAAATCAGCACCAGGACATAGCCCAGCATGGCAGGGTTAAAGGGGTTCTGGCCCAGGCCACCATAGAGGTGTTTGCCAATGACCAGAGCGAAGGACACAGCCACCAGTGATAGCCACCAAGGGGCAAAGGGCGGCAATGCCAGCCCCAGCAGTAAACCGGCCACCAGGGCACTGCAATCATTCAGGTAAAAGCTTACGGAGCGTTGCCGCAGGGATAAAACCGCCGCTTCGCAGCCCATGGCGATCAGGGAACACCAGACCACATTGATCAGGGTACCCCAGCCAAAAAAGACCGTTTGTGCCATCAGGCCGGGCATAGTGGCCGTGACCACCAGACCCATGACTCGCGAAGTGCTGTTCTCTCCCAGCGTGTGGGGTGAGGTCTCTCTTCCCCTCTGGCTGATGGATGAT
>NZ_JAHHPO010001041.1 GCF_024606365.1 Endozoicomonas sp. ONNA2 | reverse complement strand
ATAGCTAAATATCCTATTATCGGGATGATCGTTCGACCGATTCTGTCGCCCTGCTACAAAACCATCGCAGAATCCAAAAACTTTATCGTTCTGGATAAATACACCCCGGATTACCAGGTCAACGAAAGCTACCAGAGTGAAAATGATCTTGAACGGGAGCTGATCGCGGACTTGCAAAACCAGGGCTATGAATATGTTGCCGATTTAAATGCCCCGGATAAGATGCTCAGCAATGTCCGTAAGCAGCTACAAACCCTGAACAATGTGGTGTTTTCAGACGGGGAATGGCAACGCTTCGTTGAGACCTGTCTGGATAACCCCGGCGATAACATCGTCGATAAAACCCGCAAGATTCACGATGACTATATCTTCGATTTTGTCTTTGATGATGGCCATATTCAGAACATCTATCTGCTGGACAAAAAGAATATCCATCGTAATGCCTGCCAGGTTATCCGACAGTTTGAGCAGACCGGCACCCATAAAAACCGCTACGATGTGACGATTCTGGTGAACGGTTTGCCCCTGGTGCAGATTGAGCTGAAAAAACGGGGCGTGGCCATTCGTGGAGCCTTTAACCAGGTGCATCGCTACAGCAAGGAGAGCTTTAACAGCGAAAACTCGTTGTATAAATATTTGCAGCTGTTTGTGATCTCTAACGGGACCGATACCCGCTATTTTGCCAATACCACCCAACGCAATAAAAACAGCTTCGACTTCACCATGAACTGGGCGAAGGCGGATAACAGCCTGATCAAAGATTTACAGGACTTTACCGCCACCTTTTTCCAGAAAAGTACCCTGCTCAATGTTTTGATGCATTACTCAGTGTTTGACGTCAGCGATACCTTACTGGTCATGCGTCCTTACCAGATTGCCGCCACAGAACGCATTTTATGGAAGATAAAAAAGTTCCTATGAGGCTAAACACTGGAGCCCTGCTCATAAAAAAAGTGGGGAGAGCGGCGGTTTTATCTGGCATACCACTGGTTCCGGTAAAACGTTGACCAGTTTTAAAGCGGCACATTTGGCTACTGAGCTGGATTTTATCGACAAGGTATTTTTTGTGGTGGACAGAAAAGACCTCGATTACCAGACCATGAAGGAATACCAGCGTTTTTCACCAGACAGTGTGAATGGTTCTGACAGTACCGCTGGCCTGAAGAAAAATCTGGATAAAGACGACAACAAGATCATCGTCACTACCATCCAGAAGCTCAACAATCTGATGAAAAGCCAGAAGCTCAACAATCTGATGAAAAGCGAGGGCGACCTTGCCATTTACAACCGTCAGGTGGTGTTTATTTTCGATGAGTGTCACCGTAGCCAGTTTGGTGAAGCCCAGAAAAACCTGAAGAAGAAGTTTAAACGGTTCTATCAGTTCGGTTTTACGGGTACGCCCATTTTCCCGCAGAACGCTTTAGGTGCGGAAACTACCGCCAGCGTGTTTGGCCGTGAGTTGCATTCCTATGTGATTACCGATGCCATTCGTGATGAGAAAGTGCTCAAGTTCAAGGTGGACTACAACGATGTTCGCCCGAAATTTAAGGCCATCGAAATCGAGCAGGATGAGAAAAAACTTAACGCCGCAGAAAACAGGCAGGCCCTGCTGCACCCGGAGCGTATTCGTGAAGTCTCTCAATACATTCTGAATAACTTCCGCCAGAAAACCCATCGCCTGCAAGCCAGTGCCAATGGTTTTAATGCCATGTTTGCGGTAAGCAGTGTGGATGCCGCCAAGCTCTATTATGAGTCGCTGAACAAGTTACAGGCTGACAGCGAAAAGCCCCTGAAAATCGCCACCATATTCTCTTTTGCGGCCAATGAGGAGCAGGACGCGGTGGGGGATATTCTGGATGAGAGCTTTGACCTTTCTCTTATGGATAGGGCCATGAACAGCAGTGCGAAGGAGTTTTTAAGCGCCGCGATTGCCGACTATAACGCCTTCTTTAGAACCAATTTCAGTGTTGATAGCAAAGGTTTTCAGAATTATTACCGCGATCTGGCCAAGCGGGTTAAAGCCAAGGACATTGATTTGTTGATTGTGGTGGGGATGTTCCTTACCGGCTTTGATGCACCAACCCTGAATACCCTGTTCGTGGATAAAAACCTGCGTTTCCACGGGTTAATGCAGGCCTATTCCCGCACCAACCGCATTTATGACGCCACCAAGACCTTTGGCAATATTGTCACCTTCCGCGATCTGGAACAGGCGACGGTAGACGCCATCACCCTGTTTGGTGATAAAAACACCAAAAACGTGGTGCTGGAAAAAAGCTACAAGGAGTACATGGAAGGCTTTACTGATCTGGTCACCGGCGAAGCCAGACGGGGCTTTATGGATGTGGTGCAGGAATTGGAGCAACGCTTTCCTGATCCTGCCGCCATTGAAAAAGAGTCTGATAAAAAAGCCTTTGCCAAACTCTTTGGTGAATATTTGCGCGTCGAAAACGTGCTGCAAAACTACGATGAGTTTGCCAGCCTGAAAGCGTTGCAAGACTTGGATATGAGCGACCCGGCAGCTGTTGAAGCGTTTAAGGCCGAGCATTATCTGGATGATGAACAACTGGCACAGATGCAGACCATTCGCCTGCCCGCCGAACGCAAGATTCAGGATTACCGCTCTACCTACAACGATATTCGTGACTGGCAGCGCCGACGGAAATCGTCGGATGACAAGGTTAAATCCACCATTGATTGGGATGATGTGGTCTTTGAGGTGGACCTGCTGAAATCCCGGGAGATCAATCTGGATTACATCCTGGAGCTGATCTTTGAGCACAACAAGAAAACCAAAAGCAAGGCTGATCTGGTGGACGAAGTGCGCCGTGTTATTCGTGCCAGCCTTGGCAACCGTGCCAAAGAAGGCCTGGTGGTGGACTTTATCAACCAGACTGATCTTGATGAGATTGGCGACAAAGCCAGTGTGATTGATGCTTTTTTCACGTATGCCCAGAAGGAACAACAGCGTGAGGCTGATGAGCTGATTGAAACGGAAAGCCTGAACAGTGAAGCCGCCAAACGGTATATTGCTACCTCTTTGAAACGGGAGTTTGCCAGTGAGAATGACACTGAGCTTAATGCCATTTTGCCGAAAATGAGTCCGTTGAATCCGCAGTATCTGACCAAGAAGCAGAGTGTGTTTCAGAA
>NZ_JAHHPO010001040.1 GCF_024606365.1 Endozoicomonas sp. ONNA2 | reverse complement strand
TAATTAAAAATTGGGTTTGTTGGGTGAGCAGTGTTTTGTTTTTGGGTTTGTTGGGTCCGTTGGAGGTCAGTGCTTTGGAGTGCGAGCCACGACCAGGGACCCCTGAACAAACCGATGCAATGGGAGTGACCGTTTGTGAAAAATCGACAATAGTTAATTCATACCTTTCAAATGAGGCGCAATTTACATATCCGAGTAATGGTCTTTTTTCTGTGACCAAAGATTTCCAAATACGTTCTTGCGGCAGGTATAACTGTGACCGGGCAGCATCCTTCAATGTGCTCAGTGAGGGCGTTACACTTGTGAATAACTTGGCTAATCCTACCTCAAAAATACCTTTAACTGTTTCCATTAAACAGAAAAAAAATGGAGCAACCGTGACATTTTCGCCAGATGCTCCGGCAAATACCCCGTGTACCTCTGTATGTGACTTTCAGGGTGCAGGGCGCACGGTAAATTTTTGCGAAGAATGTCTTGACTTTGAACTGACCTTGAGTGCTGACCTGAATCAAGTCATGGAGCAAGGTACCCTGAAACAGTCCGGCTGGCATTCGGGCATATTGACTTTCACTATAAATCAAGCACCTAGCTCAGTAGGTGGTAGTGGTGATGCCGGTGTTGATCGGGTCGTTAATCTTGTTATATACCTTTTATTACCGCCCCTCATTCGGATTAGCGGCTTGCAGGATATGACGCTCAGCACTTCTTGAAGTGACGACCAAAAGTTTTGCGTATTCGCTCTGGGGGCTGGTAACTTTAAGTTGTGGCCAGATAGCAGCGAAGGCTTGGGGAATGAGTTTCAACTTAGAAACGGTGATGAATTAATACGTTACAAAATGACGCTTAGCGATGAAAATCAAACAACACAAATATCTAATTCAAATTGGTATTGGGGTTGGACGCCGTCAAAATCATTTAATTGCAACAACTATAGCAATGAAAACATGACTGTTACTATCCAGGCTGACCCCGGAGGTTCAGCTGGTAAGTACAGCGACACCATGACGCTGTATGTTGAACCTAATTGAGTTTTAACAGTTACAATCTCGTAAAACTGGGGGGCGGTCTTGAATGAGTTCAAATGCCAGACCTGCCCCTTTCATAACAGATTTACAACCTGAACCTCTGGGTTTCCTCAAACTCCCCATCAAACATCCCATATTGAATATAACCCC
>NZ_JAHHPO010001039.1 GCF_024606365.1 Endozoicomonas sp. ONNA2 | reverse complement strand
AATTTGCTGCGACACGGGTTTACAGGGCTTACTCAGGGCAGCCATGATGCGCGGCGGTGACCCTGCAGCTTCGGCAGCTTCCAGGGCAGTCTGGCCTGACGGGTTGCGAATATTGGGATTGGCACCGTGAGCCAGCAAGTCGTCGACCATGATGGTGTGCCCGTTAAAGACGGCATAGTGCAGCGCAGTATTACCCTCATTATCAGGAATGTTGGGATCGGCACCCTCGTCTAGCAAAGTATTAATGGCCGACAGTGAAAGTGAAAATTCGTCACCAGTGGCGGCATCGCACAGCGGGGTGCGCCCCATACCATTGCGGGCATTAATATTGACACCGTGATCCAGCAGGCACTTCAGGAGCATGACTGTTTGTCTGCTTCTGCTTCCTCGCCATGTGGCCCAGTGCAGCGTTGTGAAATCAGATCGGTCATGGGCTTGCGGATCAGCCCCGTGATCCAGCAAGGCCTTGCTGAAACTGCCTGCTTTGGCGGCCATAAGCAGAGGTATGTACTCTTCATGAGTCAACGGATCGATAGTGGCGATATTGGGGTCAATCCCTCTGTCCAGCAGAGTCTTGAGGAATTTGCCCACTCTGTCTGAGTCGCTGAACCAAAAAAGCGGGTAGTGGCCTTGCTGGTCGCAGAGATTGGGATCGACCCCCCGCTCCTCCAGCAGGTTCAGCAGGTCATTGAGGGCTGACAGATTATCCCCTTGCTTGATGACTGTTGCCAGTTGATCGCCCAAATCACCCAAATCGTGATCAAACGTCGATGGTTATATGCTCCCGGTATCCGGGGAAGCCACGGTGCTTTTTGATCTATTTACTGCGCTGGCAACGGGCTGGTGGAGAGAAGGTACGGACAGGTGTTGAGATTTTATTGCTAGCGGTTTTCCCCGCGTTTTTTTCGGGGTCATCTGTGGTCGCATCAGGGTTGCACGAATACAGTTTCGGGCACAAACCTGCAGCGACAGGGGTTTAAAGGGCTCACTCAGGGCAGCAATGATGCCGGGAGGTGACTTTGCTGCTTTGGCAGCCTCCAGGGCGGTCTTGCCTGAGGGGTTGCGAATATTGGGATTGGCACCATGGGCCAGCAGCATGTCAACACAGATTGAGTTGCTTTTTTTTATCGCCAGATGCAGCGGGGTATCACCCATTTTGCTCACCTTGTTGGGGTTGGCACCGTATGCCAGGAGCATAGCCACAATGTCGTCTCTGTAATCCTGACCTAATGCTATGCAAAGTGCGTTGCTCCACCCCCCGCTGACGGTGCCGTAGGGGGTATCAGGATTGGCACCGTGAGCCAGCAAGTCGTCGACCATGTTGGTGCGCCCGTTAAAGACGGCATTGCCCAGCGGGGTAATACCAGTAGTATCAGGAATATCAGGATCAGCACCTTCGTCCAGCAGAGTGTTAACGGCCGGCAGTATGTCATTAATGACGGCACAGAACAGCGGGGTTTCTCCGCTCAAATGAGTACGGGCATTAATATCATCACCGTGATCCAGCAGGCACTTCAGGAGCATAACGCTTTGTGCCTTGGATTCCAGTGTGGCCCAGTGCAGCGCCGTCCAATTCGAGCCGTCACGGGCGTGCGGGTCAGCGCCGTATCCCAGCAAGACCTTGCAGACCTCATAACTGCCGGTGTGGGCGGCACAAAGTAGAGGTATGTTTCTTTTTCCATCCCACTCATCAATGTTGCAAAGATTGGGATTTGCCCCCCTGTCCAGCAGGGTCTTGAGAACTCCGTCAGCCCTGCCCATGTAACTGGCCGAATAGAGCGGGTAGTTGCCTTGCCGGTTGCAGATATCGGGGTCAATCCCCAGATGCTGGGCCAGGTCCAGCAGGTTGTTAACGGCTGACAGGTCTTGCTGCATGATTGCCTCTGTCAGCTGACTGCCCAGGCCACGCAAATCGATATCAGACGTCGGTGGTTTTATACTCCCATTGCCCGGGGAAGCCACCGTGTTCAAGATATTTTCTGCGCTGGCAACGGGTTGCTGGAGCGAAGATGCAGGCCGTGCCCGGGAACTCGCTGACGCCCCCTCCGGATTGGCAGTGTCCTCCCGGCGCAATAAATATTGTCTATCGCTTGAGTACATGTCTGTAGATCCGTTGCTGGAAAACCTCACAAGGGGAAGTAATACCTGCATGCCCCAATCTGGTGTGCAATCGATTTATGAGCCAAGGCTAGTTCAAAAGGCCGGTAAGGCAAACCTGTTGCCTGTGTTTTGTTGTGGCGCCAACGGCGCTGCGTTGATGTATTCCAGGAGGCTGTCCGAGAATAGACTGCCCTGCTGCGGTTG
>NZ_JAHHPO010001038.1 GCF_024606365.1 Endozoicomonas sp. ONNA2 | reverse complement strand
TGATTGCGGTGGAGCATCTGAATATGTGGAAGTTATTTACAGACAATTCCTTAACCATTTTTTATCCCTGAGAAAATATTTTCACGCGCCATGGGCATTTATGAATGCATCCAAATCATGGCATAAGCCGCGCTCTGGCACCACAGGGCTGTTTACAGAGGTCAAAAATCTGCTAACTTGGAATGACAATAATCAATAGTAAGCCCATGGGAAGATCATCCTCATTTAATCGACAACAGGTGTTGAGCGACGCCCTGGAGCTTTTCTGGTCCAGAGGGTTCTATGCCTGCTCATTAAAACATCTGGAAGAGGCTACCGACTTGCATCCGGGCAGCCTTTATTATCATTTCCAGAATAAAGAGCAATTATTTCTCTGTATTCTTGATCACTACCTTGAATGGCAGCTGCAGCCAAGAATCGATAAGTATCTGGTATACAGCCCCACGCTATTGGACCTGCGACGCTTCTTTACCTCCGGTTATCGCCATGGTCAGGAGGCCAGCTATCGAAACAGTTGTTTCCTGGTCACCACCAGCAACGAACTCCATCTACTGCCACCGGATGCGACAGAACGGGTACACAAAGGCATCCAGATGCTACGGGCAGGCTTTATTGATTTTATTGAGAAATATACGCAACCGAAAAAAAACAACAGCGCTACTGTTGACAATGAAGTCATCGTCGGCGAGCTTCTGAACCTCTATCTGAGCATCCAGCTTTTGGCCAAGGTAAACCCGAATCAGCATGCCCTGGACAAACAGGTCAGGCAGAGTCTGGATAAACTCTTTACCCCCCTCCTGCCCCGGTAAAGCCTGCCGTGTTGGATTGACTCCAACTCATTACCCATTTTCGGGCAGGGGAGTTTGCCAATTAAAGCAAATGACGCCGAATCCCTGTACCATAATGAGCTATCAATCCGCACTTTCCAGCATCAAGTCATGACCATCAAACAGATTATTGTGCATAAACTGGACCTTGCCCATGGTTCAGAGCAGTTACAAGCCATTCCAGCTGCCCGAAGTCTGGACTCCTCACCTTCTCTGGAGCTGGTACTGGATGACTTACTGCAAACCTATAATAAAAAACCGGACAAATGCTATGGTCAGTTTTCCGATCTGGCAGAGGACAGCTTTCCCAAACGCCTGATGCAATATATGGATCAAAGTTCCGATGACCAGGCTGCAGG
>NZ_JAHHPO010001037.1 GCF_024606365.1 Endozoicomonas sp. ONNA2 | reverse complement strand
ATGTTAGTGGTTGCCATTAGTAATGCCGCTCCAAATCAACCGATTGAATAACAGTACCCACGCCACTTGCGCTAATACTGGTGGCCAGACATAGGGCTTGCCAGTCTCCCGTTATATCCTGAACCTCGACCAGCATACCCGGCTCAATTAATCCGGGCGCCGTGCTGGTATCCGTCAATGGCAGCTCGATGGTAGTAATGCTCTGATTGCCACCCTTGGCCAGCTCATTGCGGCCCCGCTCAGTGTTGACCTGTGTTTCGGTAAGCCAGTCTTCCAGAATATCCGGCGCCGGATTGCCCCCATTGGTCCCCGTTCTTTTGACATTGACCGCAACCCCTGCATTGGTCCCGGAAACATACACGGCATTGTAAGCCTGCTCCGGTCGCCAGTTGGCGCTTAAGCTAATGACCATACTGGCCGGAACAATCTTATCCATAGTGGCGGTATTCCAGTGCCAAGGGCTGGCAGGATATCGGGGCTGAATGCTTACCTTATCATCATAACGGCTTGGGATAATGACTGATCCGGCTGTGGTTGCCACCTTGGCCACCACCTGCATAGCGGTCTGGTTCTGATAGCTGAATGAACCTCCGGGCATAATCCAATCCGGTGTGTTGTAGTCGCTCAGGTCAGGGTAGGTGGCCGAAAATCCGGTATTGGCCAGCTCTTCAGTAATGGCCTGTTTGGCGTTTAGGTTGGCGCTGTTACTCTTGCTTCTCTGTGGCGCATAAGGGGCTGCTAACAGTTGGGTTCTACTGCTGCCATACAGGGTGTAACGCTCATCCCCCAATCGTCTATCAGTGCTGTAACGTTCGATGATAAATACCCATTTCCAGCCGTTTATATCCACCTCAATCTGCTTGGGACCGTTCTCGTCCGGCTCTACCAGTGCGATATTGGAAGCCCCCCACAGCTGGCCGGTAAAGCTCCATGAAAAGCTATCAATATCCAGGCTGATTTCCATTGAAGGCAGCTCAAGCGGTGTCCGGGCAGGCAATACAACGGCAGTAATAATGTTCATTAGCAGATAACTCTCCCTGATCTCTGGCTGTACCGGCTCTGGCTTTTCAATAACCTCCGGTTGTTTCTCCCCACCATAGTTGCCAGTAACGCTCTCATCCCTGGCTTTCTGGCCAAAACCCCACGGCAGGATAACCGGCTTATCCTCGGCCCGGTTGCTCTGGAAGGTAAAGCGTCGCTTGCTATCCACAGGGACAGCTGAGGTTTGTTGGTCAAAGGCACCAATCTGAAAAAATACCCTGCCGTTTGCCTGTGGCTCATACTCCCGTTCTTGAAAGGTAAAGTTCAGCGGTTGCTGTGGGTGAATATAAGCCGGGCTTTGCCACTTTCTGGAACCGTAAAGATCAACCGATTGCATGCCCTCAGATAGGTTACTATCCCGCTGCGCTGGATGATTCCAGGGTAAGGCCTGCCCCATATCCTGCGCCTGAATGCTTTTATCCCACCCACTTTGCTTTTGGCTTTCTTTTGGCTGTGGCCGCTGCCAACGGGCGCCAGCTGTGGCCTGTTTATTCTGGCTTTGCCCATGACTAAAACTAACCTTAACTTGCTTTTTAGCCACTGCTCCCCAAAACAGGCCAAGCGGTGAGGCTTCTACAAGCTTTGCCTGCACACTACTTTGCCGCCGGGTAGTGCTAACAGGGCGACTGCTGGAATAGCCCGCAGAAAAGACCTGCTGACGACTGGGCGCTCCTTGCCATTGGCTTTGATAAGGAGCTGTCCTGAAATAACTTCGACATTTCTACAGACGCTACCCGCTACCCGCC
>NZ_JAHHPO010001036.1 GCF_024606365.1 Endozoicomonas sp. ONNA2 | reverse complement strand
TGGCAAGGGATGCGCCGGACAGGCCGAGGGCAAACAGGCGCATGTAACTGAGCACATCACCAAAGGCACTGGTAATGTTATAGACGGCCTTCAGGCCATCGAGCATTCTCAGGATAAGATCCTTGAGTGATGTCACTTCACGGCTGCTGGAGAACAGGAATACCAGCAGGACACCAACAATCATCAGCCCGGGACCAATGGTGGTGGCAAACGCTCCTGGCAACGTACCGGCCATGCCCAGCCACAGTGTCAAACCACCGCCCATCAACCCTGCCCAGCCCACTGGCGCCAGGGCATGGCTTGAGCCACGATTCACCACCGCCGTCATAATGTTGGCAACCATCAGGTGACCTACGCCGATCACCACCGACAGTTTCATCATGGCGTTGTAATCATTGAGGTCAATGAAGGCCAGCCTGCCCAGTAAGCTGCCACTGTCTGGTGCTGCACCGAAGTAACTGCCAATAAAGACACCCCAGACAATACCCAGACCAGACATAAAGTACGCCAGATTCATCAAACGACGACCGGTTTCACTCTGCCTGAGCTTGCCCCGGAACAGGAAGACAATCAGGCCGAAAATGAGGCAGTACATGGCATCACTCATGATCATGGCAAAGAACAGCGAGAATGAGTAAAACACCACATTACCCGGATCCCAGGTACGGTAGTTGGGTGTCTGGAAGAAGCCAAGGGCATCCGCACCACCACCGGTACCAGCCGGTTTGTCCAGTAACGTCGGAGGATTGTCGTCTGCTGTCGGGTCTTCAAATATTGCTGCAACCCCCCTGGCAGCAGTGAAGGCTTCAACATTGGCCTGCTCAGCAACCGGTACCCAGCCCTGCACCAGAAAGAAGCTGTCTTCATCCAGGGTGCCGCTGGTGGCCTGCTGCAGATCGGCGCTGTCCAGACGGGATGCAAGCACCTGATCCAGAAGATAGCCCCAACGCGTCAGCCCTTCGCGCTCAGCCAGAAGATCCTCGATGGTATCCTCTGCTTCATCCAGCATCTCTTCCAGACGGGAAAGCGAAATTTTACCCACATGGGAGCGTTGCACAGGCAGCAGAACGTCTTCAGGTTCCTGATCAGAAATGACAATAACGTAACTGTCTTTCTGGCTCTGGTGAATCAACTCCCAGGGCAGCTCACAGGCTTTGAGGGAATCCCTGAGCGCCGACAGTTCGCCATTGGGCAGCACATAGAACCAGAGCCGCTGACCATTCAGGTCAGACAGGGCAGGTAAGGTAAACTCACCCCAGGGGCGCACTTCCCGTATCCGTTCCTGCAGCTTGTCGCGAATATCGGACTGCGCACGGAATTTGGCTTTATTGTCCAGAATCTTATGAACAATGTCGTCTACACGGGCAGCATCCTTGTGCTCGCGAAAGTTGCGCACCTGCCTTCTCTGTTTTGGACTGCGCTCCAGCCACGCTTTCGCTTCACTGGCTTCTGCAGGCTGTACCTGAACATCCACCGGTTTATCGGTTAATGGGATCAGATGCAGACAGCCGAGAGATTGCAGCTCTTTAAGGATGCCGTCCTTCTCCTGGCTAGGCCCATATAGGGTAATCTTTTTCAGTCGTTTAATAGCCATAATCAATGCTTTCGCAGGTTATAGAACCTTCAGTCAACCTGCGAACGACCTCCCTTGGCTTCCTGGGCCAGAACCTTGCCCTTGGAGAGTTTGGCGTTCATGACGCTGGCCCGGTCCTGGTCAGACA
>NZ_JAHHPO010001035.1 GCF_024606365.1 Endozoicomonas sp. ONNA2 | reverse complement strand
GTGCTCTTTGTGTGCTTCGTGGTTCAAAGCTTTTGCTTCTGGACGAAAGTGTGCGGTGGGCCCGGAGTGAGTAAGACAGGAGCCAGCAGGAAAATATCAACCGGCAATCATAATCCGCAGGGCATCCAGTCGAAGAACCGCTTTTTGCAGTGCCTGATGGCCCAGTGCAGCACGGTTTTTCAGGTACTCAATCTCTTCATCGCGGACATTCGGGTTAACGACTTTAAGCGCCGCCAGTCGTTTGATCTCTTCGGTGACGTCGCTCAGCAGATTCTGGCAGGCCACATTAACGATAGGCGGTACCCGATCTTTGGCATACCCTTCGGCTTTATCCAGCATGGCGAGAAAGGGTGCCCGCTGGGCATTCACCAGTTTCTTGGCAACACCCCGTTTCAAAGGTTGAAGCTGGGCGTTGAGGGTGTCAAACGCCACTTTTTCCGATAGGTCGTTGAATCCCGGATCGATCAGACAGCGAAGCGGGGTTGCTGGCAGGTAGCGGTCCAGCTGCAGGGTTCGCTCAGCACTGGTTTCTACCACGTAGATCGCTTCCAGCAGCATGGTACCGGGTTTCAGGGCCTTGTTTTTGAGCAAAGCCACCGAGGTATTCCCCAACTCGCTGGTCAGCACCATGTCCATCCCTTCACTGACGATGGGGTGCTCCCAGGTCAGGAAGTGCACGTCTTCCCGGGACAGTGCCATGTCCCGGTCAAAGGTGACGGTCATGCCATCATCCAAAAGGCCGGGGAAGCTGGTGAGCATATGGCTGCCGGGACGGATTATCAGGCAGTGTCTGGAATAGTCTTCCGCCTCGACACCAAAGCCTTCGAACAGCTTCTCCATAAACCGCTTGAGCTGCCTTGGCTGTTCCTGCTCTTCAATGTCGTTGATCATATCTTCATTGGAGACCAGGCCACGGGAGTTCAGCTCCAGCAGTCGGTCCCTGCCTTTATGGAGATGCTCCATCTGTTGCCGGTTCAACTGGGCAGCCTCGGTCAACAGTGGCTCCATGGCTTCTGTGGAGGTTTGGCTACCCGGTTGCAGATAGGGTAACAGCGCGTCACCCAGTTGCATCTGCACCATGCTACCGGCAGGGCAGGTATCGGCAAAGGCGTTCAATCCCGAGTCGAACCAGTGGAACAGTGCCTCCTGGCCAGTGCCCAGCAGATAAGGCACGTGAATCTTGATGGCTTTAGTCTGGCCAATGCGATCCAGTCGGCCAATACGCTGTTCCAGCAGGTCGGGATGTTCAGGCAGATCAAAAAGCACCAGATGGTGGGCAAACTGGAAGTTACGGCCTTCACTGCCGATCTCTGAACAAACCAGCAGTTGGGCACCATGCTCCTCTTCGGCAAAATAGGCCGCAGCACTGTCCCGCTCAATAATGCTCATGTTTTCGTGGAAAACCGCTGCCGGTATACCGGACAGTATGCGCAGGGCATTTTCCAGGTCCAGTGCCGTATTGGCATTGGCACAGATAACCAGCACTTTCTCTTTCTTCAGTAGTTTCAGCAGTTTCATCAGCCAGTCTACCCGGGGGTCGACCTTCCACCAGGGGTCCATATCATCAACACGGATTTGTGCCTGGTAAGCCAGCTCCGGATAGAGGTTATGGCGGTAGTTGGACTCTTCTTCCAGGGCGATTTCGTACAGTTCCGGCAGTACCCGGGGGTAGCCCTGAACCGCACGACCAGAGAATCCGCCAACGGCGGCCCGGGTATTGCGA
>NZ_JAHHPO010001034.1 GCF_024606365.1 Endozoicomonas sp. ONNA2 | reverse complement strand
CTATGCTCCCTACGTTGCGCCTTGCATAGTAACTGTCCACTTAGCCAGAAATATAAGATTCCATTTGGCCAACTACTTAGCAGTTCAATTCTTTGTGGATTCATCGGAAGAACCACCGACTTGACCGGAAGCCGCAAATGTTGCTTCAACTGTCATACCCTCAGCTCCATCCTGATTTCCAGCGGCATCCAGGGTTGCCTCGACCTGTATATCCTCTGCATCATCCTGACTGTCAGACTCATTCCAGGTTGACTCAACAGACATGGTTTTCTCCTCAGCCCTGATATTGAATGTGTGAGAGTACTCCATCCGGTCAAAGAGATCAGTACCCAGCGGACGTGTTCTCGACTCCATAACAGGGTCAAACGGATGGTTAAAGAACGACTTCAAACGAGCACTGAAGGGACCTTCTTTAAGGTGGGCAGAGACACTTTCCCTGAAGGTTTTCGTTGGCCTTTCCTTTATTTTCGAATCTATTTCAGCAATGCTTGATTTAAGGCTGGCAAGGTCATTATTTAGCTTTTCAAGATCTATATCCGGACCACGATCCTGTTCTAATACTTCCATTGCCGTTTTAACCAGATCATTCACACTTTGATCAGGGTGATTGGCCATCCACTCTTTCAGCGCCTCGGGATCTGGCGGAATCAGTGGCAGTTCTGTCCCCTCGCCAGCGGGGGTAATAGCCACTTTAAGATTCTTGGCAAAGGCTTGACCCCGTTGACTGGCGACCTGTTCCAGTGCATCAATTATATTAATACCTTTTTCGTTTGCATGCTTCAGTGCACTAAATGAGCAGTCAAAAACGTAATTGCTATCCTTACGCTGATGCAAACCCCGGGCCTTATCCAGTAATTGATCCTGTTTTTGAATGAGTTCCTGATCGGAAAGCCCATCCAGGCTGCCCTTTGCGGTGACTTCAGAAGGCCCATTGGCGCCGCCTTTGGCTGTCACCCCAGGGGAGGTGCCTGTTGCCGGATCAGTGGTGGCTTTTGTTGCTGTGGTTGAGGTTTCACTCTTTGTCGCAGGCTCAGGCTGCGTCTCCCCGGACCCGAGAGCGGGAACACCGGTAGATGCCATAAATGGGCTTTCTTGCGTATTGCCAACCAAATCCTCAAGAATGCTACCGTTGAAGGGTTGCGAACCAAGAAAACTTTTTAATGAGTCTTCGGAAACTTCGGTTTCTCCACTTTTACCAAAGTTATCATTAGCCTGGGCAGCAGCAGCATCATCTTCTTCTAAAACCAAACCCTCCTGTTGCTCTTGGATTAGAGCACGTATGTTGTCTTTAGTTTCTTGATTGACAAAAATTTCTTCTGGAATATCTTTTATCAAGGTCGCAGTACAATTAACCAGGGACGTTCTCTGTAGAACTGGGCTTTCGTTCATCCCCATTTTTTCGACTACATCATTCAAGTTATTCAATGAAATAAACGATTGATCCAGCAGCTTCAGAATCTCGCCCATATATTTCTGACCATCAAATTGCTCAATACTAACCGGTGGCCTCCTCATCTGCCCTTGTGTTTCCATACAGCTATCATGAATACCCACCAGCCTTTTCAGGGTGGTCATATCATTAATCACTGAGCGCAGGTGGTTTTCATCTGCCCCGCCCTTCAGGGCATTGAGTTCGCTACTCAAAAGCCTGAGTCTTCTATCTACTGCGTTCTCAAAACCAGTGGCCCCCTGATTATTGTCCGGATCTCCATCCACTCCCCCGAGATTATTCGTCAGGTCGTTAAACGCTGTGGAGAGGGACTTATGGTCCTTGACATGACCAAATACCTCTGTACGAATTTCATCCGGGGTTTTATCGGGATGGTACTTCTCAGCCAGTTCACCGGCAGCGTCTGCGATCTTGTCGCCAATATTAATATATTGGGGATGCGCTTTTTCAAGGGTTGCAATGGCTTTAAAAATTTCAGCGTCAGGATCGGCTTTAAGATCAACAGCGAGTTCATAAAGGGCAAGATACTGGTGGTAAGGGTCCTGGAATTCATCTTTGGCCCCTTCAAGATAGTCTTCTTGTGTATAGTCCTGATTTGTTTGTTCAGTGAAGCGTCTTTTGAAATCCTGTGTTTCAGGAACTGCTTCAACGTTCTTGATTTTTTTAATTAATTCAAGCTGCCGCTCACTTGGCGATTTATCCTTGCTGGTTTTGATATCTATTTTCTTGAACTTGGCTAGCGCTGCAGTCATCTCTTCTGCAACATCTGCAGCAGCTAGCGCTGGAGGTTTGGCGTTGGAAGCGTTTACCCCCTGCCCGGTTGACAATTTCCCCGCTTGTCCAGCGGCACCCGCAGCCACCGCCCCGGATGCCTGCAACTGCTGCACGCCTGAGGCTTGTATTCCTCCAAGTGGATTGCTCATGCTTTCCCTCTTTGCAAGAAAAAGCCAACCTGCACGGTTGGCTACATCTTATAAACCACGTCCTTTGAATACCTTGTCATCAAGATCAACTACTTGACCGGTAATCAAGCCCTTGTTGTAGATTTGAGTGTTTCAAACCATGAGCGGATGATCTCATCCATCTTGCTGATCACGGTTTTCAACATATCCTGATGGAGGTTCATAAACTCACTATCAGACTGTGCAGCAGAATCATGCATTCTTTGGTTTGCCTCGTGTAATTTGCCTTGTGCCTGATGCATGGCCGCCTGGTAGTCTGTACCAGCCTTGATCGCTTCACCGCTTGCAGAGGTAATCTGGGAAAGACCGTTACCAAGCGCTACCTGCCGTTGCATACTCCCCTGATCCATACCACCGGCTTTAACAGACATACCGACCTGAACACCACCGGAAACGATCTTGGTACCAGCACTCACCCAGCCACCAATGGCGGTCATCAGGGCGGCACTCTTCATTTCTTCTGCCTGATTGAGAATCTCAGCTTTTGCCGCCTGCTGCTCAATGGAACGAGACTCCCTCGCGGCACCACGCTGGTTTGCACTCATTTTGAACAGAAGCTCCATCACGGCAAAGATATCCACCATCTGCTCGAGCATTTTCATATCCGCAAAGGATTCGCCAGCAGAAAGCAGGTTCATTCCCTTACTGCCGTTCAATAAAAATTGTGACAGTCCCTGAGGAGCATTACGCATCAGGGCAGACTGGTTCTTTAATGAAGTTGGGTTACTGGCTTGCAGAATGACGTCTATTTCCTGCTGATTGAAGCCCATTTTGGCCAGCAGCTGCTTTTGCTCTGCACTGCCGAGCTGACCGTGCTTGCCTGCCATTAATGCCGCCAGTCCCTTGGCCTGATCCGGCCCAAACCCCAGCGCCTGCAGAACCGCTTTAGCATCAGAGCCTGCGGAGCGCATCATACCCAGACGGCTGCCGTCAGTATCCGGCGGTGCAAGAGAGATCATCGTTTTGATCTGGCTGTCAGAAAAGCCCAGAGACCGCAGGATGGCCGTTTTCTGGTCCAGGCCTTTTGCCCCACCATGCTGGTCGGCCAGAAATGTCTGGATATCTTTAGAGGTTGACAGCTTTTCCAGGTTATCCAGCTGAGTCTTCTGAAAGCCGCCCATACCGGCCAGCACCTGCCGCTTTCCTTCAGAAGTTTCCACACCTTTGCCGGAGAGCATCTGCATGTGTGAAGCTGCGTCATCCAGAAGCGCCGCCTGGGATTTCAGCTTTGCGGTTTCTCCTTTGGTCAATGTGCCATTCTGGATATTAGTGAGCAGCTGTTTGGTTGACTTAAGGACCTCATCGGTTGACTTGGACAAGGTAGCCAGGGCTTTACTGGCATTGGTCATTTGATTCGGTGACAGGTCATCGGGTGAGGCCAGTGACGGCTTTGCCTGTTGCCCTGCCTTATTGAATTCATTCAAAATCTCGGATTTGGCATGTTTGGTTGAGGCAAGACGCACGCTCTCTTGCTGAAAGTCAATATCGCCTTTCTTGATTGCCGCTTTCTTAGCGTCAGATTGCGCTGGTTTTTCAAGGAGCATCTGCATATTGGCACTGTGTGCCGCCCGGTCTGCACTAGAAATTCCCTCGGCCATGAGTTACCTCCGTATATCATTGTTAAGGGTAAAGCAACCTTTATTCATCATTCATTAACCCTTTAGAGAGCTATTGAGTTTGGTCATTGTATCGCGGTTATCTTTCATCATGCTGGTCATGATCTGCCACACCTGTTGCATATCCTCAATCACTTTTTGGATATCCTCACACAAGTTATTGATCATATGCTGATTTGCCAGCATCCAGGCATACAGCTCTTTTGCCTCGGCTCTCAACATATCGGCCTCATAACTCAATGTGGTGCTATGAGCACTGGCCGAACCGTCAGCGATCATGGCTGCCCCACCGGCAGTTCTGGCAACCTTGGTAAAACGAGCGGACATCGCAGCCATCTTGGCTGTCTTGGCTGTTGTACTTACCGCAGTCGATGCCGAGGCTGTGACTGTCGCGGTAGCTGATGCACCACCAGCCGCCGCAGTGCTAGCCTGGGCAGTCGCACTTGCCGCTGTAGCCGCAGTAC
Source organism: Endozoicomonas sp. ONNA2 (assembly GCF_024606365.1). GTDB lineage: Bacteria > Pseudomonadota > Gammaproteobacteria > Pseudomonadales > Endozoicomonadaceae > Endozoicomonas. The sequence goes on along the minus strand of NZ_JAHHPO010001034.1, from coordinate 8,777 downwards.
TGGCAGACGACCCGACAGCCGCGCCGCCAAGACTCATTACCAAAATAAGGGACGACCAGAAAATCATCGCACCAAGCATGGCCTTATCTTCTTCGACACCAAAGCCCATCAAAACCTCAGCGACCCCTTTGTTCATCCAGTCACCGGTTTCCGAAGAAACGGTCATCATCACAGTCAATGCCAGACACGCGGCCATCAGCCCCATGGCTAATGGTGAACCAACTCCCGTAGCAAACATAACGACCATAACAACGGCCATGATAGCGAGGGCTATATAACCGAATATTTTTGCGATCGCTCCCGACTCTTTGGCTTCTTCCGCTTTTGCAATAGAATCGGCGATCTTTGCCAACCGCTTTTCAGAAAGCTGCTGTCGCGCCTGCTCATTTATTTTGATATTTTCCTGGTTGAATACCAGGCGGCTATCCTGCAACTTGGTCTGAATCTGCATCAGCCATTGAGTTGCAGTATCCACATCAAGAGCTTGTGTTGAATCCAGGAATGCTGCATTGAAGGCCTTCAGTTCAGCCTGCAATTCCTTATGGAGGTCCGCGGGCCCCCCTTTCAGGTTGGCAACCTTATTGAAAGTATCGGCAAAAAGGTCACTTAGCTGCTCAAGGGAGTTATCACCGGCAAGCTTGCCTTCCACCTGGGCAGAGAATGAATGCATGGCTTTCAGGGAATTATCCGGATCGCTCGGGTCAGCCAGTTTCAGCATTCCATCAACCAGCTCTTTACTGTACCCCATGGACAGCAGATGGTCCTTGTTGTTCTGCATAGAGTAGATATGACCCGCCAACGGATGCGGCCGCCCGCCTGGCCCTTTGGCGAAGGATTTAAGATCACCGGTGAGCAGATCCATATAGTCCGGTTCACCTTGTTCCACAGCGGCCTCAGAAGCCAGGCCAAGCTTTACCGCTTCAGGGTTTGTTTTACCCAGCTTCTGGATTTCGGAAAAAACAGAGATCTCCTTGAGGACTTTTTCAGAAGGAGATTCCGAACCTTTTGCAGGAACATCCAGATTATGTGACGGCTTAATGGGAGGAGCCAGGTTATCTTGTGCCTCTTTGGTTGATACCGTGTTCTCCTCCGAGTAACCACGACTGACTTCTTTTTTCTGCTCAACCTGATCGAGCTGTTTCTTGAGCGTTGGGTCTATACCCTGTTGTGGTATCTGACCCGCCGAATAAGATCCTTGTTGGATACCATCCATTGTGCCTACTCCCTGGTCTATTTAAGATTTTCCAGCATATTTTTGGCACGGGCGAGATCCTTGGCATACTCCGGGCTATCGTTGGCCCAATCAATGGAGGTCTCATAGGAAATCCGGGCATTTTCCCTGTCGCCTTTCGCCATATGGCAATCGCCGATATACATCATTGGTCTGGGATCATCAGAATCCAGGAGGGTGGCAAATGAGAAGATCTCAATGGCGCTGTCATACTGTTTCAGCATTTGCTGACAGGCACCCAATCCAAGAAAGTACTTGCGATTGAAATGGTCGTAAAAACACAGGAATTGAAAAACTTTTGTTGCTTCTTCGTACTTCCCACCCTGATAAAGATTATAGGCAACTGAGTATATTGCTTCCATGGCATCATCACTCATGTTTTTCAAATCTTTGAAGGTCCCCCCCTCGCCGAAGAAATTCAGGAGCTTATCTTCAAGTTCTGCACCTTCATAATTGAGATCTTCATTATTCACGTGTGACTCCTCCATGAGTTAACGCATATTTTGAATAATAGTACTTATGGACTGGAAGTACTTGTTAATAAAATTAGAGAGCATTTCAAACGTCTGGTTGTATTTATTGATGGTCTGCTGAAGCTTGGTGGTTTCCAATTGTGATTGACTGGTCAATGCTTCAATTTTGGTTTTCATATGCTCAATATTGGCCTCCCACTCGGCAGAATTATGATTATCATCATTACCGCTTCGGTCAGTGGCAGCACCCATCTTTTTCCAGAAATCAATCATATCCTTTGACATTGTAGAATAGCCTGACGTTCCAGCCGCTGCCTTTTTTTCCTTGGCTTTGGCCAAATACATATTGGCTTCTTCGAGCACATCGTTTTTATGATTGATGGATGCTATCTGATCTTCCAGTTGTGTCTGGAGAATATCCGCCCGGGCCGTCAGTACGCCCATAATCAAGGCATCCAGGCTGGGTTTGGTGAAATCCACGGGTTCACCCATCAGGTACGCATTAATTTGTGACGCTCCCGGACCTACATAATTATCGCCATTCCAGTTCGCCGGATTACTGACCTCCTGAACCAGGGCAACAGGTGCCTGTAAATAGACCAGCTGCTGTGACGCTTTATCAAGCTGCCCCGTGTATCTAAGCGAATTCAGCGTCTGTTTATTAACTGAATAAAAGTGCGTTGGAGTCAGGGAATTACCCTGATCATCCGGGTCAGCCATTGATAACAGGGCTTCAATCTGAGCATCGCTATAGCCGGCAGCCCGGAGTGAATTAATCCTGCCATCATTCAAGTTAATAGTTCTATTTGTGTTTTCTCCAGATTCACTGCTGGATGAATCCACGCCGCCAATGGAGGTACTCATTAGTGACTCCCTGTCATTTTGAATGTCCGTTAGGTCGCTTCTTTAACTCTAGGTTATAAAACAACGTTCTTGCCAATTACATATTGGTCAATTTCTGTTTATAAAGAATAAATTTAAAAAAATATCTTCCGGAGGTTCTTTTTCAGAATTCAAAAGTTTATTTGCAACACGATAAAACCGCCTTGCCCAACTCAACACCAACCAGGCTTTTATCATTCCTGAAGATAAGATTATCGAGATTTGGACAGGTCAGCCGTCAAGGTCGGACTGATCAAACCAATCCCCCATTCTTTTGCCTTTTCTTCTATAGTCCTTTGCCGTCCGAATAAATTTCATCAGCAGATCAAAAAACTCCTTCCCCTGCAAATCATTTTCAGAATAATCCTGAAACCGTTTACGCATATCACCTACGGTCATTGCTGGTGTATTTGGATCAGGACAAAAATCGGGGTCAGGAAATTGCTGATAAAATTTATGCGTCAATTCCTCAATAAATTCTTCATTGGGCTCTATTAATTCCATCAGCTGATACGTTTGCATTTCAACCTCAGCCATTCTGGCACTCTGAATTGTATCAGAACCTTTGGCATCTCTTTGATCTGCAATATGGCGAAACTGGTTACAAAGGCCCACCACAGCAGCCGCCACCTCTTTTGAGGTCGATTCATCAACCTCTCTGCCCGGTTCCCGGGAATGCCTATACAAATGTTCTCGAACTCTAATCTTATTTGCGAATGGGGTGAAGTTTTCATTGATCAGTCCCAGGAATTTCTCAACATTTTTAGCAAGATCACTGTTATCCGCCTCCTCCACCGTTTGCGTTGTCAAAGTGGCGGCCTTGCCTTCTTTTACGGGCGGCTTACGTTTGCTATTGCTGGCAAACGGTTGTGGTGATTCTCTCGTCACAAGCCTTTCATTCCTGTCATCAGCCTCTGGGTGTCGGCTTGAGTCAGATTCAGTTTTAGCCGTTGATTTCTGTGAATCGGTCGGTGTGTTGTTTTCTGCCGGATTCTGCGGATTCGGGTTCTGACCATTATTCGGGTTCTGACCACTATTGGTCTGTGATGGGTTCTGCAGGTGACCAAAGTAAGAATTATGCGTTGTCACCCCTAAAGCAAAGCCCAGTAAAGCCAGTGCACAAATTGCGAAAAAAATCGATGCATAAAATTGTCCTGTCAAAAAAGTGACGAGAAAAATGGCGCTGCAAATCAAAAATCCAGTCCATAACGGATTATTTTTCGCCACATTCAACACTTTTTTAATTGCACCCAATACCCGCTGAAATAGCTTTTTGCTGGTTTTATCGCCACTTTCGATTGAGCTTTCGATAGAGCTTTCGATAGAGACTGAACCATCACGTTTAACCGCTGGATCACTGTCATCATTGCCTCCTTCGATCGAAAGGCTTTGAATGCTCTTTTTATCATCCGTTCTTGACGTTTTAACAGGGACTGGGAACTGCCCACTCGGAGGCCTGATCTCTGTGTTTTCGCTACTACTTCTTTGGGAAGCAGTACCCACTTCAGATTGCCGACGAAACTTGTCTTCCTTCTTGGGCATCCGTCCACCCGCCTCAAACGACTGTGTATCCTCCTCGAAACCATTACCAAAATCAGTGGTTCCCGATAACTGTGGATCCTCTTCGCGATAACCATCACCAAAATCAGTGGTTACCGATAAAACGTCATCATTGTCTTCGAAACTCGAATCAGGAGTCGATTGGGAAAATCGTGACTCACCATTGAACCGAGGGTTACCAGCAGGTGGACTGCCATCTAAATCAGATTTTATTAACGGCGGTTGATGTATAACAGGTTTAACGTTGCCAAATCCCGAGGGGGCAGGCCGATAGGAATTAGAATCGGTTTCACCATGAACCGTGGGACCGCCTTTGCCCAGCTTTTGGGCAGTAACTTTACGACGACCATTAGGAGTAGTCCCCACATTTTCTGATTCAGACTCTGAAGACGAACCAGAAATTGATGATGACGTATTGCCCGCAGCAGAGGGAGATGAGCGATCCATGAGAATTCCTTTTCAAAAATCTCCAATATATAAAGAAAAAGTCTAGCTGATGGATGAAAAGAAAAATTGATAAAAAAGGACATCAAAAAATTAATTTAATTAAAAAATACAAAATAAAATAGCCACCCTGAAAGAATGGCTTCATTCGATGCTTGATTATTGCGTGCAATACCCCCCATTTGCGGGAGGAAACGTTCACCCGCTGATATTGATAAGGCAGCCTGTCAAGACAGTTACGCAAAATCCACCGGACGCTCATAAAACTCAAGAACTGCAGACATCAGATCCTTGGGACTGAGTATCCCCACCAGGTTTCCATCGGCAACAACCGGAACTCGGTAAGCCTTATCGGTCATAAACCGCTGATACACAGTAATAATATTTTCCTTTGGGTCGGCGGTGACCACCTGACGGGTCATATAATCACGCACTAACCCCGCATCCTGGGAAAAATAGCTGCCATTCAACGTCCCTTCCAGGCAGTCTGATTCTGAAAGAATCCCGATCAGCGCCCCTTCAGTATCAACTACCGGTGCTGCCGTAATGTTGTGTTGCAGCAGAATGCGGATGGCTTCTGCAACTTGAATATTCGGAGAAACGGTAACAACTCTGGGTGTCATGCAATCTTCAACAGTAATCGATCTCACAATCACCTCCTCAGGCTTATGAAACCCGCTCACGCCAGCGACTGATATAGTTTTATTTTAGTTCTCTATCAAGCAGCTAACTGAGTATAAGCAGCCGACAATCGCCAATGTCATCTGGCCAGACCGGCATGAACCTGGCGGGTTTTTGGGGGTTCCCCCATACCAGTGGAAAAGAATGTAACAAACTCTATATAATATGCCGCTATTTCAAACGGACCACACACAGAGATTGACTGTCAATGAGCTACTCATCTGTTCCTGCTGGTAAAAGTCTGCCAGAAGACATCTATGTCATCATCGAAATCCCCGCCAATGCATCGCCAATCAAGTACGAAGTTGACAAGGATATGGATGCCATCCTGGTTGACCGCTTCATGGCAACCCCAATGTTCTACCCGGCCAACTACGGTTACATCAACCAGACCCTGGCTGACGATGGCGACCCTCTGGACGTGCTGGTGGTGACACCCTGCCCGGTTATCCCGGGCTCAGTCATTCGCTGTCGTACCGTCGGTATGTTGAACATGTCTGACGAAAGTGGCCGTGATGAGAAGCTTATTGCTGTTCCCCACGACAAACTCTCAACGCTCTATAAAGACGTGAAAGAGTACACTGACCTGCCAGCGCTGCTGCTCCAGCAGATTGAACACTTCTTTGAAAATTATAAAGATCTTGAGCCGGGCAAGTGGGTCAAGATTGATGGCTGGGAAGGTTCCGCAGCGGCCCTGGAAGTCATCAAGAAGTCTGCCGCCAACTATAAGTAGTTAAAAGTAGCTAACCACTCAAAGGCTGATTTTTTTGTAGCTCAGGTTTCAACCTGAGAGTTTCTACTCATTTCTGCTGTTTTCTTTTTCCGTGTAAACCCTCTCGAACTTGCATCTTTGGTATATCACTGCACAATAAATAGTATTCGCCATTATAAACAGCAGCTTATATGCCAAAATGCCATCTCCGCCTGATCGGCCCCCTGTTTCTGGGTCTATTAATCTCATGGTCTGCCCAGGGCAGCCTGAGCCAGTTATTCGCGGCGCAATCCAATGAAAACCCGGGTTTTCTTTCAGTCGAAGAAGCCTTTCAATTCACCGGCCGCATTGAGCAGGGTACGGCGATCATTGATGTTGCCGTAACACCGGGGCACTACCTTTATAAACACCGTTTTACCTTCACGCCGGTAACCGATATCTCAACACAGGATGCAGCTGACTATCCTGCCGGTGAAGTGATTTTTGACCCTTATTACCACAAAGAGCTGGAAATATTCAGCGAAGACTTTGTGATTACGCTGCCTGCCAGTCATTCAGACAGCCTGCCTGAACTGGAAATCGGCTTTCAGGGCTGCGCCAGGGCCGGACTGTGTTATCCACCCCGTAAAGTTGTCATTCCAATGGTTACCCGGGCAGAAGATAGCCATTTACCCAGTGTTACCCACACGGTGGCAGCGGACTCAGGGAATACCTTTGTGCAACAACTGGAACAGAACAGTCTGCCGATTGCACTACTTCTGTTTGTTCTGGCGGGTATTGGTCTCAGCCTGACACCCTGCGTCCTGCCCATGTTCCCGATTCTTTCCAGCTTGATTTTGGGAGCAAATGAGCAGGGTAAAGCCCGGACCCTTGCCCTGACGATGACCTATATACTCACCATGTCAGCCACCTTTGCCATTGCCGGTACGTTAATGGGGCTGTTTGGTGCCAGCCTGAACCTTCAGGCAAAGCTCCAGTCCCCATGGTTGCTGATTCCCATGGCCATACTCTTTGTGCTCCTGGCCCTGAGTATGTTTGGCCTGTACGAGTTGCAACTCCCTGTCAAAATCCGGGACAGGCTCAGTGGTAATCAACAACGTTCAGGCAGTTTGTCCGGTGCGGCAATGATGGGGATGCTGTCAGCACTGGTGGTTTCTCCCTGTGTCTCGGCACCCCTGGCCGGAGCCCTCATCTACATCAGCTCAACCGGTAACGCCCTGTTTGGTGGATTGACGTTGTTCGCCCTGGGGCTGGGGATGGGCATTCCCTTATTTATCCTGGCCATAGGTGGCAAACATTGGCTGCCAAGGTCTGGAGCCTGGATGAATGGTATTCGTTCATTCTTTGGCGTATTACTCCTGGGCGTCGCCATATGGATGCTGGAACGAGTGATCGATCCATCAGTCACGCTATTTTTGTGGGGTGCCCTGCTCATTGGCAGTGCCGTATTCCTGGGCACTGACAACGAAGCACATCAGAAGCTCCGACAAACCATCGGCTTACTCTGTCTGATCTATGGAACCTGCCTGATTATTGGCGCCGCCATGGGTAACAGTGACCCATTGCAACCGTTATTGGGTAAAAGCAGCACTTCAGTTGAAAACACAACTGGACTGACAGAAAGTCCTGGCTTTAAAACGGTAACGACAGTGAATGAGCTGAATAACTTGCTGGCAGCCGCAGCCGTGAAAAAACTGCCAGCCCTGGTGGATCTCTATGCTGACTGGTGCATATCCTGCAAAATCATGGAACGGACCGTTTTCCCTGACCCACTAATATCTGACCAGATGAACAAAATATTCCTGATCAAGCTGGATATCACCCACAACACACCAGAACATCAACGCTTTCTCAACCAATACCAACTGTTTGGACCACCTGCCATGCTGTTTTTCGATGCCAATGGGAATGAGATTTCCGTACTAAAATCCCAGGGTGAAATCACCGCCTTGCAGCTGCATCAAAAGCTGACAAACCTGCTGACAGCCTCCAAAACCGCTACAGATGCCTGAACTTGTCCAAAACAGCCATGAAATGCTTCTTAACTGTCGTTAACCTCCTGTAACACGCACAAACTGGACGCATTCTTGACAATGGGGCAAAATGCCCGATCAATAACGGTGGCAATGTGCGGTGGCAATGCGCTTAAGAGATTAACTGTGTAGTCAGGTTGGTCAAAACAGGCTAACCACTTAAGCCCTCCCATTGGTCAGAGGCGCAACGAGCAGTGCTCTCAAGAGGATAAACATGGCTGACATTCTTGTGCTCAATGGTCCAAACCTGAATTTGCTTGGCACTCGAGAGCCCGGTGTTTACGGTGCAACCACGCTTGAACAGATTTGCCAGAACCTTGCCCAACTGGCTACCGGTGCAGGCCTTCAGCTGGACAGTTTTCAAAGCAATGCAGAACACCGCCTGATAGATCGTATTCATCGGGCTGGCAAGGATGGCGTACGCTATATCATCATTAATCCGGCCGCTTTCACTCACACCAGTGTGGCGCTGCGGGATGCACTGCTCGGGGTTGCCATTCCCTTTATTGAAGTACATCTTTCGAACGTTTATTGCAGGGAGCCTTTCCGTCATCACTCCTATTTCAGTGATGTTGCTGAAGGGGTCATTGCCGGACTTGGGCCCAAAGGCTACGAAATGGCACTGTCTGCCGCTGTTGACAGGCTTGTCGCACTGGCCGGGCCATAGCAACACGAACTATTTCTTCAGAACGCAACGCAAACTAAACAGGAGGCTGTCCGAGAATAGCGCCCGTAGCGAGGATGGTAGAAAATTGAGGATA
>NZ_JAHHPO010001033.1 GCF_024606365.1 Endozoicomonas sp. ONNA2 | reverse complement strand
AACCGTTGCCCAGAACACTGGAATTCAGCCACAAGGTGAAGCCGAGCTAGAAACTGAAGCGGAACAGACTGAAATTCCCGGTGACTCTCAAAATCAGTCACCCGCTCTACCTCCACCGCCACCAGCGGTTAACAACACTCCCAACGATAGACCTGAAGCGACCAGTCCGACGAGCTGATCTGACAACACCCGACCTTGCTCGGGTGTTTTTTTATCTTCAGAAAAACCAGGATCTTAACTGTTCAAAACAGTCCTTCCATGTCTCTGAAAACAACCACTTTTCCTGCGACCAATCAACAATTTGCTCAAATTCAGTGCTTTTGCCTGTATTGAACTGTTTTCTTGCTGACCTATATCAAAAAATGAACAACCCATTGGCTCTATTATTGATCAGCAACAGAAGGCCTGAGCTAGCATGTGATATGGTTTTTGCAAGCGGCAGTCCACCACATCAAGCTGAACAAATATTGATCAATTTCACTTTATCGTGAAATATGTAGATAGTATGATGATCGGTTTTATTTCATCACTCATCAGATTGAGGCTTTCTTTTTTGTCAGGTCAGCTATTGCCAAAACAACTGCAAAAACAAGTGCCAGAACCTACAACGCCCGCACCGCTGAAGATTGGTCCTTACCCCATCGTTAACCCGGTGGTACTGGCACCCATGGCGGGCGTTACCGACAGTCCGTTTCGCAACCTCTGCCTGAAAATGGGTGCAGGCATGGCGGTGTCGGAGATGGTGACCAGCAACCGGAAGCTCTGGAATACCCGAAAGTCCAGGCTGCGTATGGATCACAGCTGTGAGTCCGAACCGCGCTCTGTCCAGATTGCCGGGGGCGACCCGGAGCAGATGGCCGAAGCGGCCAGGCTGAACCAGCAGTCTGGTGCCCAGATCATTGATATCAACATGGGCTGCCCGGCCAAGAAGGTATGCAACAAGGCGGCCGGTTCTGCCCTGCTGCGGGACATTGAGCTGGTGGAATCCATCCTGAAAGCGGTAACGGCGGCGGTGGATATTCCGGTGACCCTGAAGATCCGCAC
>NZ_JAHHPO010001032.1 GCF_024606365.1 Endozoicomonas sp. ONNA2 | reverse complement strand
TATTAAATTGGTAAAATTCTTCCGGTGCAATCAAAACCTTACGGATTCAGGTGATTGTTCATAAGAGGGAGGGGCTTCTGAATAAGGGGGTGGGGCTACGGGGTTCAATTTTTAGTCCTCGTTCGTTGTTTTTGCTATAAATATCAAGCGGCCACAGGCAATAAAATCTGACTCACAGGTCGCTGGTAACAATAGATGCTTCAGGCTTTACTGAAGGTTCACTTGTACCAGACGGGTACCCTGCCAAGTATGGAGCCATGCCACCTACTCCTTGTAGGGGTTGCTCCTTGGCTTCTTGTTCGTAACAGGGTGGGTGAATTGAGGGATTTGCGTCAATATTCATTTCTATCCTCGTCAGTTTTTTATCATAAGCCAATAGGCTTTTAATAACGACTCACAAAGCATAGACCAAAAGGTTAGAAATGCATTGGCAATTTTTCGAAAATGTTATTTCTTTAAAACGACCATTAAACTTTGATTTTTCTGGTATCCAGCGGGCTGTTCACGGGGAACGAGGGGGGATGGGTATTAGTGCTTTTCCAGGGCAGCCTTCCCGGAACCGTTATTGTTCCAGAGGCTGACTGGATTGATCTTCAATACACGTGGGCCATTTAGTCAGGGTCAACATCCATGCTCTCATCTTCATCTGAATCGCGTGCTTCCGTATTATTGTCCGGAACCTCACTATTTTGATCATCCGGACGTGGTCTGGGGATTCCTGCCGCCCGTAACGGGGATTCCAGTTCTTCTCCTTCCATCATTGCAGGAGCATCCTGGCCCGTGAGCTTTATAGTCCCTCCCGCAGAAGTAATGTCAGCTCTCACAGAAGTCGCTCCTCCCCGCCAGGCGGGTACACCACGCTCCAGTAATCGCTGAGTGGCCGACGGTTGACTGGCAGGCTTGACTGCCACCGGTTCAGGAAAATTCGCCAGAAGGGTATCCAGCTTTTCACCTCTGTTTCTTGGCCACTCACGACTGATTTGCCGGGCAATCGCATAACCCATTGCCTGTTCTGCATTGCCTGACTGAGCACAGGCCGATGCAGCTCCCCCGACCGCACCCCGGGAGGTTTGGGAGGCATCTTCCAGTGTGTTTTGCTTGTTCAACAAATATCTGAAAAGCTTGTCCAGCTTGATCGAGCCTCTATGGACGAAGTCTTTGAAAAACTCCGTTTGCGTGAGAAAACCAGAGCTGCCACCGAATGCTGAAAATAGTAAAGAATACACGATCCCGGCATTGATCGATTTCTCAACCAGCAACCTGAGCAGCTCTTTAGTGCCACTGACGTTGCCAGGATCCTTGTAATCTTTAAACTGCATATAGGCCGTCGCTTCTACAGAGGGTGGTGTTACCCGATGTTCCAAAAACTCCGAGAGTGGGTCTTTCGCCTTGTTGTTTATTCCCGGCAGTCCAGGGTTTGCTGAAAAGGGTGATTTGCCAGAGTCTGACAGCGAAAAAATATCCCGGTCGGGTGAACATGGCGTTTGCTCAATGCCCTTTTGAAGACCACTATCTGCTGGTAAAAAGTTACCCGTCGGCAAGTCGAGTTGGCAATGATTTTGTTGACCTGACTGTTCATATTTCTCCCCTGCATGGTCATTTGCCAGCAGGCATTTATTCTCCCCTGCAGAACCGGTATCTTCCTGTTGCATAAAGGTTTGATACCATTGTGGATGATCAACGCTGTTGAAGTGGCTATCCAGAAATGCCCGGAACGAATGATCATCCAATAAATGTTCTGTGTCGATTTGACCCGGTTCCGGGTTCCCGGCCGCTGTGCAGTCAGTATCCTGCAGAAGTGTCAACCAGGCCTGCGGCGAATCCGGCAGCATCGGGTTTATCGTGTGGTCTGCCAGGGATGTTCTTGGCTGACTGTTCATGGCACCACAGCCACCCGTTGCGCAAAGCAGCACAACCAGACTCTCCTGGTAATTCTGGACCAGCCAATTGGCAAAACGAGTCCCGCAAGATGGCTTTTCAATGCTGTTGGATGGGGAGCTGGCCCCGGAGGTTGGCACACCCGCATTGGGGGTATTGAGCACAGCTTGTTGATGAGTATTGGTTATCATGTGAGTCAACTCCTGTGTTAATCAAGATCTTGATGGCAAGATTTAACGGTGTATCAGTACGGGTCTGTGACAATAGGTTCTCAAGTAATTTTCAAGGTAATGCGTATTCTCTCTCGGGAAGTGGAGCCGACGTTTGCCAATGAACTAAATCTTGTTCTTGTTGTCCAAAAATTCAGGATGCTTATTTATAAGAAAATGCTTCACGCACAGAATCTAATATTCAAGGACTTGTTAATATGAATACTAATTATGAGGGAACTTCTTTCATCAGAGATCAACTTGGCAAAATCCCTGGCGACGTAACACTGGATTTTGAGTTTGGAGCATTAGGCTCCACTTCAACCACCTTTGGAACCACCTTTGGCCATTCCCTGAGAAGGGTAAAAGATTACTCGCCAATAACAATAATAAGGAATTGTCTGTAAATAACTTCCGCATATTCAGATGCTCCACCGCAATCA
>NZ_JAHHPO010001031.1 GCF_024606365.1 Endozoicomonas sp. ONNA2 | reverse complement strand
ATGCCACCGGTAACGTATTACTGGCAAGCCAGGTGGATATTGGCAGCGACAATGAAAAAATGGCCGGGGGTTATGGTGCAGGCTCTCTGGGCGGTGACCAGGGCGGCTATCGGACGTCTGCCGAGACCTCGGTAACCGCACCGGAAGAAGGCTCTGCCGGTGCTGGACAGTCCGCGGCATCGGATACCAGCCTGGCGATGGCGCTGAATTTTGCTATAAACGACAGTGATGCAGTTGCTGAAGTGGGTGAGTCAACCCGGATCAAGGCGGCCAATCTCGGTGTGATTGCCGGTCAATATATGCCCATCGTCAGCACCTATGACAAATGGGATACCATTGCCGATGTGCTCGGTAAATTTAACGGCATTGGTGGTTTACAAAACAATTTGCTGACCACCTTCGCCAATGCCGGTGCGGCGGCTGATAAGGAAGCCTATGGTGGATCACTCAATGTGGTCTGGAACGATATGGACACCAAGGCGTGGATTGGTGATAACGCCGGGGTGACCACCACGGGAACGGGCAGCTGGAACGCCAGCCGTGAGCTTAAAGCCAATAGCAGAGTCACCAGCCTTCTGGGTGACTACAGTGTCTTTAAAGACATCAATTATAACTTCAGCTTTGATAACGCCGTAGAAGTCAGTGCCTATAACCTGATGGAAACGGCCAACCTGGCCGGGAATATCGGTTCATTGGGTATTCTGCCCAATGGCAATGGTACCAACAAACAGGGTAAAGCTGTTGGCGCTTCCATCACCTACGTTCAACAAAGCGGTCAGGCGGTGGCCGGTATCGGTAAAGCAACCGTAACCGCTACCGGTGATGTTGATATTTACGCTGAAACCGATGAACGGCACATTCTGGTAACGCCATCATCCGGCCTGGGCAAAGGGCTTGGCTTTAACGGGGTTCTGGGTTTTCTGAACTCTGAAGTGCTGACCCATGCATCCCTTCATAACGATGCCCAGCTCAGTACCGGTGACCTGGTGATCGTCGCTGACCATGAATTTGGCAACTGGGCGGCAGCCGGTGCGGTTAATTGGTCCGATGAGTCGGCGGTGGGGATTGCCATCGCCGCTAACGTGTCACAGGGCGATACCAAAGCATTTATTGGTGATAACAGCGGTGACTATGGCAAGGTCAAGTTTCAGGACGGTAGCAACAATAATACCACCAAACCGCAGCCTACCTCACCGTCCGCGCCTACGCCCACCAAAGGCATTATTGCCAACAGCGTATCTGTCCGTGGTCGTTCAAGTGGTACCAACGGTTCCATTGCGGTTGCCGGTGCATTAACCACAGAGCCAACCAATGAGCCGGGCATCGGACAGAAGTTTGAGAACTGGTATAACGGTCTGTCCTCCAAGGTGGCGGCGAACTATACCGGGGCCAACAGCAGTAATGGCGACTCATCCATTGGACAGTCTGCCAACAATGGCGCGAATGATGACAGCAATGCCAACAGTGGCCAGAGCAGCGCCGAAGTGTCCTCGGCACAAACCGGCTTAACCGGTGCCGGCAGTTTTACGGTATCCGTCAACAATATCGATGCCAAGGCGATGATTGATGGGGCATCCATCAGTGGTCATGCCAACGGAAACAGCTATAACGATGTGGATGTAGAAGTACAGGCGCTGGAAAAAGTCATCTCTGCCAGTGCCTCCGGTTCTGCAGCGCTCTCTATGCTGGGAACCCAGTCGCCCGCTAACCAGAATACCGTTGCCGGTGCCATCGCCTATCAGATCAGCTTCAACGATGCCCTGGCCTGGATCAAAAACACCACCATCAACTATGCCGATGATGTGGCGGTTCAGGCACTGCACGGCGGCGAGTTAACCTCCGTTGCCCTGTCACTGTCTGTCACCCGCCCGGCGGGCAATTCCCAGCTGACCCGCAACGGCGCTCTTTCGATTTCCGGCGCCCAGATATACGACGGTACCTCGGCCAGAATCGAAGGCTCGTCAATCAGCTCGAATAATGGCGCGGATAATGATCTGGAAGTGTCTGCCTACAACAACAGTTATGTGGGCGTCGGTGGTGGCACGCTGTACGGCGGTGGTAAACAGGGGGGAGGTCTGGCCATTACCTTTGCCGAAATCAATGACCCTTCAGCCATAGTGGGCGATGCCAATCCCGATGGCAATAACTCCCTCAGTTCCGCCTACGATGAGGATGTCTATACCGGAAAAGCGACAGAAGCAATCATCGATTTCAGTGGCAGCAGCCGTTCTACTATTACCAATTTTGACCAGATTGATGTCAGTGCCCGCAGCCTCAACCGGATCGGTATTGGTGCGGCTGGTGTCGCCTACAACCATAACCTTGAGG
>NZ_JAHHPO010001030.1 GCF_024606365.1 Endozoicomonas sp. ONNA2 | reverse complement strand
GACAGCCCTACGCGGCAACTGCTCCTGCGTTGCTCCAGGAGCTTGTTAAGGCCGCTACCCGCAAAAGCACAAGCGGCCTGTCTTTTTCCGGTGGCCCGAAGGGGCAGTTTAGCCAATCAAGCGGCTCCAGCAATAGCCAGCCCCTCCTGAATCCTCTCTATCAGCTGGTGGGTTTGAGCAATGTCGCCCAGTGTTATTCTCAGGCCTTTGCGTCCAGTCAGGTCAGGCTTTGGGCGTACAAGGATACCATGACGACGCAGGTGCTGCTCAATGACCTCGGGATTACCCGGAAATGCCCAGATGAAATTGGCGGCACTGGGCCAAAAGGGAATGGCCTGTCGCTCAAGGAACTGTTCAAACAACGGTTTGGATACCCCCATCACTTCCCTGACGTACTGCCGGGTATACTCCGGATGGTCCAGGGCGGCACTGACGGCCACGACGGCAAACTGGTTAACATCATAAGGGCCACGAATATTCAGCAGTGTACGGATGTTGTCAGGATGGCTAATCACATAGCCCAGTCGAATGGAAGGAAGGCCCCAGGTTTTAGAGAACGTCCGTGTAATCAGAATATTCGGGTGGGTAATAACCGCATCCGCAACGGTGGCCCGAGAATATTCGAAGTAGCATTCATCAACCAGCAGGGCGGTATCCGGTGCGGCTCTGGCTATGGTGAGAATATCCTCACGCTGGACTTGGGTGCCGGTGGGGTTGTTCGGGTTAGCCAGGACAATCAGCCTGGTTTTTGCTGTGATGGCATCTAATACTGCGTTAACCGGGAAGCCGGTCTCCCGCGTATAGTCTGGTTCAATAATGTGCAGCTTTTCAATATTGGCACACTGGTAGTACATCGCAAAGGTCGGAGCGGGAATGATGATTTCATCACCTTCTGTACAGGCCGCACGAATAATAATGTCAATGCCCTGGTCGGAGCCATTGGTGATCATGACCCGGGGTTCATTAACGCCTGCGTAGTTGGCGATTTTTCCGGTCAGGTCGCCATAGGATGGATAAACCTGTAGACGATCATCATTGATATAGTTAATCAGTGCCTGTTTGACCTGCTCACTGACGGGCAATGTTCGCTCATTGAAGTCCAACAGCAGATGTTGATGAGGGTCTCTGCCTTCAAGGGGCGGAGAGTAGGCGCTCATCCGGGTGATGTGGGACTTGAAAATGCTCATCTGCAGTTTCCCTGATCCATCGTTTTTTGTCGGTGTCTGGAGAAGGCGCAGTATAGAGTAGAGTTCCCGGAAGAAGCTATCAGAAAAGGGCCGGGTGCGCTAAATCGGATATTTCATAAACTGCTCCGAATCTCGCGCACGACCACACGGATGTGGGAGCCAGGGTGACGCAGGATGCCAAGGCCGGGGACTTTGTCGCTCTGAGGGATGTTGTAAGGGAGTGCCGTTACCCGGGATTACGATCGACTGGGCAAGACTCCCATAGAGCGGCAAACGACAAGCGAGATCGGGAGCACGTTTATGAAATATCCGGGCTAAATGCTCTGGCCTGATATAATACCCAACTTCCTGACAGGTATGTGGACTTCCTATAAATGGAAAAGGTATTAGAACTTCTGGCTGATGGTGCTTTCCACTCAGGGGAAGCGCTGGGCAGAGCATTGGGGATCAGTCGTGCAGCGATCTGGAAAAAGCTGAAAATGCTGGAAGCGCTTGGCCTGCAAATTGATTCAGTCAAAGGCAGGGGGTACAGGTTGCATCCGGGGGTTGAGTTGCTTGATCATGAACGTATTCACAATGCGCTTGACCCATCCATTAAAGAGGGCGTTGTTGTCCGCACCTGTCTGAAAACAGCGTCTACCAATGATCTGGTCAGAGAGATTCCAGTCGCTAGCCCGTTAATAAAGGGGGTGTGTCTGGCAGAATATCAGACTTGCGGACGTGGTCGCCGGGGCAGGGCCTGGGATAACCCTTTTGGTTCGACCATCAGCATGTCTGTACGCTGGTTTTATAGTGCCGCTATGGCATCTCTGGAAGGGCTGAGCCTGGCGTTAGGGCTGGCTGTGCTCAAAGCGCTTGAACGGTGCGGTGGCAGTCATCTCAAGCTAAAGTGGCCTAATGATTTGCTGTGGCACGCGCCAGACGGTTTTCGCAAGCTCAGTGGCATTCTGCTGGAAGTGCACGGAGACCCGACCGGAGACTGTGAAGTGATTATCGGTATTGGCGTCAATATTGCCCTGAGCCGGGAACAGATCAACGGTATTAATCAGCCAGCAGTGGATATGCAGCGGGTGTGTGGCACCGCAGTGAGCCGCAACCAGATAGCCAGCGAGTTGATCAACGAGGTGTGCCGTACCCTGGATGTTTTCAGTCAGCAGGGCTTTGGCCATTTTCGGGCACAGTGGGAGCAACATGATGCCTTTGCCGGGTGGAATGTTGTTCTGGAGGCGCCGGGTAAAATGGTGTCCGGTGTGGCTTCAGGGGTGGATGTTCATGGTGGGCTGTTATTGCAGACCCGGTCAGGTATGATGATTTTCAAAGGCGGTGAGGTTTCCGTAAAGGCCATGACACCGACCAAGAGTAAGTAACCATGAGAATTCTGGAACTGGATGCAGGTAATAGCCGATTAAAATGGCGGCTTCTGAAAGAAGGTCACATCATTTCCCATGGTTTTCTTGCCAACAGCGAAGACTGGCAGTTCGAACTCCCGAGGCTGCTGGATCAAATCGGGCAGGTCGATTCTGCCAGGGCGGCCATTGTCTGCGGAGATGAGCGTTTTGAGCAGTTGAGCACTGCGATTAATCAGCGCTTTAACGTATCCCTGCTAAAGGCCGAGGTTACAACGCAGTGTCGGGGCGTCAAGGCCGCCTACCCTGGGCTGGGTGTTGATCGTTGGCTGGCTATGCTTGCTGCTCACCATCTGGACAGGACTGAGAATAAAGAACTCTGTAATAAAATAGTGGTGAGTTGCGGTACTGCCATAACCATTGACTTGTTGAGTGACAGCGGGGACCACCCTGGCGGATACATCGTGCCAGGTATTAGTCTGATGAAAAGGATGCTGCATATCAGGACAGCTCAGCTTCCAGGGGTAGAGGCGGAAGCATTAACAATGATGCCCGGAACAAGTACAGCTGAGTGCATGAATAATGGTATTCTGGCGATGGCCGTAGCCATGATTAACACACAAAAGTCCCGGTATAAAACGGCTTGTGGAAAAGAATGCATGGTCTATCTCACCGGCGGCGATGCTACCTTGATACAGCCGTATATCCAGGGTGAATGTTGCTATCATCCCGCGTTGGTGATGGATGGTCTGTCGCTTGTTTTCGACCAAGAGGGGCAGGGTAACTCCGTTATATAAGATGCGTTTGACAGTCATTTTTCTTTTGTTTGCCAATATCGGTTATTTTGCCTGGAGTTCTTGGCAGGAGTCCAGGGTGGGTTACTGGCTGCCCGGAAGTGATAGTGCCTATACAGAAACTGCAGGTGAAAGACTGGTTCTGTTAACTGAGACTGAAGACTCTCCCGGGTTTGGGCAGAATGAGGCAGAGATTCGGCCTGCGCTGAATACTTCACTTTCTCCGGATGATGCTGTTCAGGAATGTCTGGTTGTCGGGCCTTTGGCCAGTGTGATCGAGGTTGATGAACTGCAGCAGCGTCTGTTCGCCATGGGTATCAGCATTAAAGTGCGTGCGGATGAAGGCAATCAGCAGAAAGATTACTGGGTTCATATACCACCATTGGCCAGCAGGGAGGCGGCGATGTGGCTGTTAAGAGAACTTCAGGCGCAGAGAATTGACAGCTTTGTGATTACTCAGGGTGAGCTGACCAATGGGATCTCTCTGGGGCTATTCTCGCGTAGTGACTCTGCAAAATTAGTAAGCCGTCGTTTAAAGGAAGCAGGCTATGCGGTTGCCATCAAGTCTCTGTCCAGAGTGCCAGAGCAATGGTGGCTCGAGCTGGATGCCGCAGAAGAAGGAAAGCTGAGTTCGTCATTCTGGGATGAGGCTACTGACCAGTTTCCTGAATTGAAAACCTCCAGAACGGCCTGCAAGAAGAATGATGCGCTGAAAAAAGTGATGTAAAAGCATTGCAACGGATGAAGAGATTATCTAGTATACGCCTCGCTGCTCAGGGAGACAATTAGCCCAGCCTGAAACGAGCAGTGGTCACCAATTTGCAAGGCGGGTATCGAGAGCGTTGCCTTGTTGATACAGCTTGGCTGATACGGCCAGGAGGCTGTCCGAGAATAGCGCCCGTAGCGAGGATGGCAGAAAATTGAGGA
>NZ_JAHHPO010001029.1 GCF_024606365.1 Endozoicomonas sp. ONNA2 | reverse complement strand
TATAACGAAGTGTTAATATTTCTGCATGAACGTACATCCGATTCTACCGCCCTGGGTGCGTACCCTGTTTCGGCACTCGTTTGAGTCCATGAAGCCTTCAATCATGCCTATTTATGGGGATGGCTGAAAACTGGCACAGAGCCTGCTTGGACAGGAGCAACCATTTAACCAGTACCGGGTGGGATCACCTGAAACCAAGACTGGCAGGGTTCGTTTTCCTTTTGCAGGCCCGGGAAATAAAACAGACAGTTGTAACACAAAGGGAAAAGCGTAGACTTTGGAAACTATCGCATCCAGGTCACCCCTCCCGGATGAATATAAAGTAAAGCCAGGAGAATAATGCATGAAGTTAGTATCAGCCATTATCAAGCCATTCAAGCTTGATGACGTGCGCGAAGCGCTTTCTGAGATCGGCGTTCAGGGTATTACTGTGACTGAGGTCAAGGGCTTCGGTCGCCAGAAAGGCCACACTGAGCTGTATCGCGGTGCAGAGTATGTTGTGGACTTTTTGCCCAAGGTAAAGATTGAAGTGGCTATTTCAGATGACCTGCTGGATCAGGTGATTGAAGCGGTTTCCAATGCGGCTAATACCGGCAAAATCGGTGACGGAAAAATTTTCGTGACCTCTCTGGAGCAGGCTATTCGGATCCGTACCGGAGAGACTGGCGCTGACGCTATCTGATAACAGTCACAGGCATGAGTTGTTAGCAGCCACTGATGCTTTCACCGGGCTGCAATAATGTTATACAACCTTGGCTGAAAAGAAAGATAACAAAGATGTGAATTTTACTGGGAGGGGTCCCGTGGAAGATATAAACCAACTGTCGTATGCGCTCGACACTTTTTATTTCCTGATGTGTGGTGCACTGGTCATGTGGATGGCCGCCGGTTTTGCCATGCTTGAAGCCGGTCTGGTGCGCTCAAAGAACACCGTTGAAATTCTGACCAAGAATATTGCCCTGTTTGCCATTGCCTGCACCATGTACCTGCTCTGCGGTTATCAGATCATGTATCCGGGGGCGAACGAAGGTGGCATCATGCCGCTGTTCGGCACGCTGCTGGGCACTGAGAACAGCGTCGAGTCGGTGGTTGCCGGTGGTGACGATGCACCTTACTACTCACTGCGTTCTGACTTTTTCTTCCAGGTGGTGTTCGTGGCTACTGCCATGTCTATTGTTTCCGGTGCGGTTGCTGAGCGCATGAAGCTCTGGGCCTTCCTGCTGTTTGCGGTCTTTATGACGGGTTTCATCTATCCGGTACAGGGCTTTTGGAAGTGGGGCGGTGGCTTCCTGAACGCAGCGGGCTTCCAGGATTTTGCCGGTTCCGGTGTGGTGCACATGGCGGGTGCTTCTGCTGCTCTGGCGGGTGTGCTGTTGCTTGGTGCCCGTAAAGGCAAGTATGCGTCCAGCGGTGCGGTGAATGCCATGCCCGGTGCCAACCTGCCTTTGGCTACTTTGGGTACCTTTATTCTCTGGCTGGGCTGGTTCGGTTTTAACGGCGGATCGCAGCTGAAGATTGCCGATGTGGAAAATGCCAACGCGGTTGCCCAGATCTTTGTCAACACCAACGCTGGCGCTGTCGGTGGTGTGATTGCTGCCCTGATCGTAGCCAGGCTGTTGTTTGGCAAGGCGGACCTGACCATGGCCCTGAACGGTGCCCTGGCTGGCCTGGTGGCTATTACCGCTGAACCGCTGACGCCAACGGCTCTGGGTGCCACGTCGATCGGTGCGGTTGGTGGTGCCCTGGTTGTCTTCTCTATCCTGGCGCTGGACAAACTGCGTATCGATGATCCGGTAGGTGCCATCTCTGTCCACGGTGTTGTGGGTATCTGGGGTCTGCTGGCGGTACCTCTGACCAACAGCGACGCTACCCTGGGTGCTCAGCTGCTGGGTATTGGCAGTATCTTCGCCTGGGTGTTCGGTACTTCTCTGGTTGTCTGGGGTGTGATCAAGGCGATTATGGGTCTGCGTATCTCCGAAGAAGAAGAGTACGAGGGTGCTGACATCACAGAATGTGGTATGGAAGCTTACCCGGAGTTCACCAGTAAGTCTTAGGTCGGGAATGATTAATTGGGATAAGTTGCCCTGTACCTGTCGATTTACCAATAAGGTGACAATATGGGGAATAAGCTGACAATCAAGAAACGATAAACTAACAATTTTTTGCCATCATAATTTGACAACATACGTCTTTGGTTTAACTTTCCAGTAGTTAACCGGAGACGTATGATTATGAAAGATAGAACTATTGGTAAATCACGCAGTAAACGCATTTTTGGTTTCAATAGCGTCACGTCAGATAATCACTCTTGTAGAATCAACCCTTGAATTTGAAGCTTGTTACCATCTTGAATTCCGCCAGGCTATTTCCTCTTTCCAGGTCCAGCCTTCAGGGTATGAGTACCCTTCCTTTGGAAAACCGCAAACTACACACCTGATTTTAAAGTGACAGATGGGCGCTCTGGCCGTGAGGAGAGGGTTGAAGTCAAGTCTGGCAAAGAAGAGTTTGCACATGCTGCAAGAGAGCACTGGGCAATTGAAAATAAACGCCATTGGAAAATGGATGTTGCAATGAGAGAAGATGATTGCCGAATCAGAAGAGGCAATGCCGCTGAAATGCTCACTGGGTTTCGACATATGGCAGTCAATATGCTGAACAATACCAAAACCTTTAAAGCAGGTTTAGCGTAAGCAGAAAAAGGCAGCCATGAGCACTCAATATCTGTCTGAAGTCCTCGCAGGGTGCGGGGTTTCATGATTTTTCCCCGGCTTGGGGCGCTTATAACCCTCAGAGATCAATTCCAGAATGGGTTTAAATTGTTTACCCCCGTATTGATAAAGTCCCGGGTGTTGCGGGTAACAAGCGTCAGGCCATAGGTGATGGCTGTGGCTGCAATTTGTTTATCAATGGCATTTTCATAATCAGGCACTCTGGGCTTCCCCCAGATTTGAGCCTCTGTAAGTAGCTGGCCATATGGAATCGAATATTTCTGGCTACTTGGGCTGGTACTAT
>NZ_JAHHPO010001028.1 GCF_024606365.1 Endozoicomonas sp. ONNA2 | reverse complement strand
ATGTATAAAAAAAATTAATCAATAAAAAAACCAGCTTTGAAATTATCCAGAGCTGGCTTTTTGGGATGTTCTACCAAGGGACAACTTTTTTTCCCACACCTTTTTTCACAAACAGTTAACAAACAGTTGTCTATTAGTTAGGGAAAAAGGCACCAAGCTTGGTGGCCAGCATCATATTGCCTTCAGCACGCAACTTACCCATCATAAATGCCTGCATGCCATCCATTTCTCCGGACATCACACCGGTCATGGTTTCGCTGTCCATAATCAGTGTTACGCTTGGGTCGTCATGGGTGCCGGCAACGATATCCAGGCTCCCATCTTTAATGATCAGGTGGTAGGCATCAGCGTCCTCGATATCAAATTGGAAAACCTCATCAACGCCGGCGGCTGCCGCTGTATTGAAGCGGGTTTTCATGGATTCAATAATTTCGGCAGGAGTGCTCATAGTCTCGTTATCCTTCTTCTTAACATTAAGCATTGCTGGTCAAACAAGGCGAATTTTATGAGCATTGGCCGAATGTGTCAATGAAATTCAAACACTTGTATGAAACTCTGCCAGTAACAATTCCCTGTCACCATCATTTTTATAGTCCCCGGCAGTGACAAATCAGTTATGATGTAGGTCATTTTGATATTGCAGCTCACAAACCTTTTAAGGAGGTCCCTTTGGAGTATCTGGCAGATTTTATTTTGTTTCTGGCCAAAACGTTCACCCTGATAGGCGGTGCGGTGGTTTTAGTGGCTCTGGTGACAGCCATTGGCCAGAAGGCCAGAAAAATGCATAAGGGGCACCTTGAGATTACGCGCCTTAATGAACACTATGAGCACCTCCAGTCAGAGTTGAAGCATGCCTTGCTGGATAAGGCCGAGCTGAAAAAAGAAGCCAAAGATCAGAAAGAGAAGGCGAAGCTGGAGAAGAAAACCAAGAAAAATGATGAGGGTGAACAAGAGAGAAAACCCAGAGTTTTCATACTGGATTTTCATGGCGATATCAAAGCTTCAGCGGTCAAATCCCTGAGAGAAGAGATTACCGCAGTTCTCTCTCTGGCAGATAAAGAACTGGACGAAGTGGTTATCCGGCTGGAAAGTGGTGGAGGTCTGGTTCATTCCTATGGTTTGGCTGCATCCCAACTGAAGCGAATCCGTGACAAGGGGGTCAAGTTGACGGTCACCGTCGATAAAGTTGCTGCCAGTGGTGGCTATATGATGGCTTGTGTTGCCAATCATATTGTTGCAGCACCATTTGCAGTACTGGGCTCTATTGGCGTAATGGCCCAGTTGCCCAATGTTCACCGTCTTTTGAAAAAGCATAATGTGGATGTTGAGTTACACACTGCGGGTGAGTTCAAGCGCACTTTGACGGTTCTTGGGCAAAATACCGAAAAAGGACGTCAGAAATTTATTCAGGATATGGAAGATACACACGTTCTGTTCAAGGATTTTGTAAAGACGGAGCGGGACATTGTTGATATTAATCAGGTTTCAACCGGCGAAATCTGGTATGGGCAAAAAGCTCTGACGCTCAAACTTATTGATGAGATAAGCACCAGTGATGAGTATATCTATCGGAGGGTGGATGAGGCTGTTCTGGTACAAGTCGAGTACGTGATGAAGAAAGGCGTTGCCGACAAACTGGGTATGGCTGCTGAGTCTGCTCTGGATAACACCTTAACGAAGTGGTGGGGTCGATTTAACACCGGTCGCTTCTTTTCATAATAACAACTTCTAGAACTCACTTTTATCTGATCCGGTTATTTTGAACTATAGAACCAAATAATAGTCAAAATTAAAAGATAATCATTCAGATAGGAAGTAATGATGAATTCTGTTGAAGGACCAGTTGTGGCTGGCTACCAGCATAGTCAGCCACAGGTTGAAAATAGCATCGGTCATACGAAACATTGGACGCAATCCCGAACCATTCAGGTGTTAGCTGGGGCAGCCGTGGTAACCTTAGGGGTTCTTGCGGGTCTGACTGTTGCTTTTTTCGCCAGCACCTTTGCAGCGAGTATTGTTGCAGGTGCCGTTACTGTAGTTCTTGGCGTGAGTTTGATTGGGTATGTTTGCCATCCTGGTCAAGGCAGTACCGCAACCCTGGCAGATGCTCTATTAGCAAGTTTTACAAATGCACTGGAAGATCGCGCAGCCAAGATGCTGCAACCATATCAATTAGATCTTTACAAAAGTTGTCGTGATGGTAACTGCTATTTTGACTCGGTTATTCATCAATGTCCTGCAGGTTCAAACTGGACTATTCAGAATTTACGGTTCCGTGTTTATCAGGAAGCCAAGCAATGGTGTGAAGGATATAGACGTCATTTTGATCCTGCCATTCACTCTTCTGAAAATGATCTTTATAGCCGCTTGATTTTTTATAAGGGGCTGGAAGACCTACAGACGGATAATGCATGGGTTGATGCTACTGATTCAGCATTTACTGCCAAAATACTTAATACTCCAATCGTTGTCATGAATATCGATGGAAGCGTTGCCCATGCCTTTGATGCCGAGGGACAGTTTATGAATGACGCTATCAATTTCTCCATGGATTTTGGCTATTTCAGAAATATTTTAAATAACCGATTTATCTTGTTGATTTTTGATAGTAATCATTTCATGGGGGTATCTCCGATAACCAAACAATTGGTTTAAAGCGATCTTTTGGTCACAAGGCCAATTAACAATGATAGCCAAAGGCTTACCTGATTACCACTGGTCGTACATAATGAATCAGCTGCTATGATAAACGTCAGTAGTCATGTGTTTTGAAGATAAAACTGATGTGCAAAAATACCATTCAGTTCCAAAAAGGCATTGGCAACATGTAATTTCTTGCTAATTACGCCAGTGAAGATCAATGTGAGAACGCCCTGTTCTCCTGGCGCTGGCCATATGGCTTCCACTGCCAGAAATGTGGCTCCAGCAGTTTCTGCAAGCTTCATCGGAAAGCTGAGTTCCAGTGCACAAACATGGGAGACTGCCCTACTGCGGTGGCAGCAAATTGGTCTAAAAATCCGCTTTTATTCGGCAAATAGCCCCACTATTTACCTCACACATTAGCTGCTTATAAGTGGGGCTTCGCATTCCCCACCTTTAAAAATCCTTAAAAACCTCAGTCCCTTCTTAGTTTTTCTGACAAAGCGATGGGTGATTCAAAGCGGAACACGACGATATAAGAAGATACCAGCAGTGAAAGTATTGCGGTTGCCTGGATGATATGCGCTGAAACCTCGCCAATCAGATTTTGACCGCTGGCAAAGGCGGCTATCAATATTGAAAACTCACTGGTCTGCCCCAGTCGAAAGCCGACTTCCCAGGCTGTGGACCGGTTTTCACTGACCTTGCGCAACAGAAAGCCAAAAACAACCGGCTTGATCAGGATAACAGCTCCGGTCATGACCGTTGCCGGGAAAAGTACCTGGCCAAGTAAGTCAAGATTAAAACTGGCTCCGATAGAAAAGAAGAACAGAACCAGAAAAAAGTCTCTTAACGGTTTAAGGTTGATGGCTATATATTGGGCCACAGGACTGGTCGCAATACTGATTCCGGCGATAAATGCACCAATTTCATAAGAGAGGTTCAGGCTGTGTGCCAGCTCTGCAAAGCCGAGACACCAGCCCAGGGCCATCAAAAACAGGTATTCATGGAAACGGTCAAAGCGAACCATCAAGGGCAGCAGCAGATATTTGACCAGCATAATAGCGGTGAATATCAATGCTGGCAGGGCAATAAATGCCATTATCAGTTCGTTGTAGTTGGCGCTGTGTGATGGATTCAGATTGTAAAGCAGCAAGAGTGCGATAATGGCCATCAAATCCTGCAGAAGCAGCAGACTGACCATGATCTCACCGGTATGTCTGTGATGCAGCACGGTCGTTGGCAAGAGCTTTATGCCAATGATCGTGCTGGAAAACATCATGGTTGCCCCAATGATGATAGCCTCATTCTGAGGCAGACCAAATGTCAGCCCGAGCCCGTAGCCCGTCAAGGCAAAGAGAAATGAGCTGAGTATACCAACCGTTGCCGTTTTCCTGAGCAAGTGGGCAAGATGGCTTGGCTGCATGTCCAGCCCAAGAAGGAAGAGTAAAAAAATGATGCCAACATGGGCAATATCATTGAGCAGATTGGTGTCATTAACCACTTCCAGTCCAAACGGACCCAGTATTGCACCAAGGGCAATGTAGGCTACCAGCAGGGGCTGACGGGTGAATAGTGCACCAGTCGCAAGAATTGCTGCCCCGGTGAAAATCAGAAAAAAGGAGAAGAGCAGGGAACCGCTTTCCATCATTCAGGCTCATTCTTAGATTATTTATGGAAAAGACAGTATAACCAACAGTTTGGTTTTCGTGCAGGAGAAAGGAAAAATCTCCTCCAAAAAGGAAGAGATTTCACGATGTGATTGATGTGAGTAATGATGTGATTAAAGTTGATGTCTTAACCGGTACACTGGTATTGATTGGTCGGCAGCTGTTTGATAGTTCCCGCTAAATGTTGTCAGAGCCGCCAGTGCATAATCCGGATTCTGATCCTCCCTTAATCTGAAACTACTGAATCCGCAGCGTTTGAGGTAATAGAGCTGGTCCACAAGGATGTCGCCTATGGCTCTTAAATCCCCCTGATAATCCCAGCGTTCCCTGAGTAAACGAGCCAGGGAGTAGCCACGGCCATCGAAAAAACCGGGAAAGTTAACAGCGATCACTGGAAACTGGTTCAGGGTATGTGTCACCGTTTCAGGCTCGTCGCTACTGTCAAACCAGATACCAACCTGACCTTTATGCTGGCCATTGGCTTTAATAGCATGAACAATTGACGACACATGAAGCAACACATTGCCTTCGGGCAAGAAGGGCTCTTTGGGACCCTGTTGCCGGATCTGAAAGTCATCATTCCTGATTTGCTGATCCTTAAGCAACTTTGGCATAAACCTTCTCCTTGAATGGCTGCACACCGACCCGTCGACAGGTATCAATAAAACGTTCTTCCGGGGTGCGCAGTTCCACATAGGTCCTCAGGATTTTATCGATAACGTCGGGCACTTCATCCATTTTGAAAGATGGCCCAAGGATCTTGCCCAGAGACGCGTCATGCCCTGATGCACCACCGACCTGAACCTGGTAATACTCTTCACCTTTACGATCAACACCGAGAATACCAATATGACCAACATGGTGATGGGCACAGGCATTCATACAGCCGGATATGTTCAGATCCAGTTCGCCAATGTCATGCAGGAAATCAATATTATCAAACCGTCGCTGGATGCTTTTTGCCAACGGAATGGAACGGGCATTAGCCAGTGCACAGAAATCGCCTCCCGGACAGCAGATCATATCGGTAAGCAACCCTTGGTTGGGTGTTGCCAGGTTCAGTGGTCTCAGTTTCAGCCAAAGCTCATGAAGTCTGTTTTGGGGAACATCGGCAAAAATCAGGTTTTGCTCGTGGCTCACTCGCAGTTCACCAAAGCTGAACTGGTCAGCAAGGTCTGAGATTGCCTCGAGCTGCTCAGCACTGGCATCTCCCGGGGCATCGGCAGTTGCCTTTAGTGTCAGGGTGACAGCACTATAACCCGGCTTTTTATGGGGATGGACATTACGCCTGAGCCACAGTTGAAAATCAGGTTCAGCGGATAAAGCCAGGTCAGTCAAGTTGATATTGGTCAGCTCTTCATAGTCAGGCTCAGAAAAAAAAGATTGAACCCGATCAATCTCCTGATGGGGAAGACGGGCCGCTGTTTCTTTCAGGTAAGACCACTCGGTTTCAACCTTGTCCGCAAAAAC
This sequence comes from Endozoicomonas sp. ONNA2, assembly GCF_024606365.1. GTDB lineage: Bacteria > Pseudomonadota > Gammaproteobacteria > Pseudomonadales > Endozoicomonadaceae > Endozoicomonas. The sequence continues at coordinate 5,332 of NZ_JAHHPO010001028.1, read as the reverse complement.
TTCAGGAGTTAGCGCCTTAATCAGGATTTTAATTCGGGCCTTGTATTTGTTATCCCGCCGTCCATAACGGTTATAAACTCTCAGCACAGCATCCAGGTAACTCAGGAGATGCTCTGGTTCAAGGGATGGTTTGATAACGGAGCCCACCATGGGAGTCCTCCCAAGACCGCCACCGGCCAGAATTTTAAATCGAACGTTGTTATTTTCATTCAAGAAAGCATGTATGCCGATATCGTGCACTTGTGTTGCTGCCCGGTCCTGTTCACTGCTGCACACCGCTATCTTGAATTTCCTGGGAAGATAAGCAAACTCCGGATGTAAAGTGGACCATTGCCGGATAATTTCACACCAGGGGCGGGGATCGATAATCTCATCGTGGGCAACACCGGCAAACTGATCTGTTGTGGTATTACGGATACAGTTGCCGCTGGTCTGAATAGCATGCATCTGTACAGAGGCCAGCGCTGCCAGGATTTCCGGAACTTCTTCCAGCCTCGGCCAGTTCAACTGAAGGTTCTGTCGAGTGGTAAAGTGGACATACCCCTTATCGTAACGTCTGGCAATGTGGGCCAGTTTACGCATCTGGGTACTGCTCACCATGCCATAAGGAATGGCAATTCGCAGCATCGGGGCAAAGCGCTGAACATAAAGCCCATTCTGAAGACGAAGAGGCAGGAACTCCTCTTCTGGCAACACACCAGCGAGAAAACGACGAGTCTGATCCTTGAACTGCAGGACCCTCTCATCAACTATTTGCTGGTCGTAATCATCATATTTATACATGAATTGTTCGTCTGATTAGCCACATCCAGGGAGCAGGTCAGAAACCTGGGACATTGGAAGAATACTGACTTTGACTTATAAGTAAAACTATTATTTATTAATAGAATCAGGCTAAAAAGTAATAAATCAAAGGGGTGCAATAAGTTGATGGTTGGTCAGGGTTTCGCTAATTTAATTAAATCGGGTCGATTTGTGCCCTGTTTAACGGATCAAGGAGAAAATAATGAAAGACAGTACTGTTGATGCCATTGCGGCAGTTGCACTTATAATGCTGGTTGTCATGACGGCAGTATACTGGGTAAGCTCACAGTGACAGCTCATGGGTTTTGAGTGACCATGTGTACCACGGTTATGAGTATCAGAACAAATAACAAAGTACCTACGATACCAGCGATGATGAATTGCGCTGGTTTACCTTTATGGAAATCCCTTTCCAGATTAGACCGCTTTTGAACACCGAATGCAGCAGATAGAGCACTCAAAACGACTGATTTAAATCCTGTACCTTTTTTATCTGACATTAGCCAACTCGCTTAACCAGCTGTTAATTTGATCATTCTAAGATCTTGTTATTCAAGTTGGCAAATAGTAGTGGCTCTTTCAGGATTCCAGACTTTTGCTGGGGCGAAATTTGTTGAAGCCCTTATCACCAAAGGCCCTCAGCACTTTTTCCAGCAATGCTGCTCAAGCCCTGTGTTTCGTGAACTACAGATAGTTTTCATAGTAGAGCAGTCCGGAAGCCAAATAGAGCCATAGTAGTTAACACTAGTCGATGACGATAACCCTGATCTTATACTGGGTGTCTCTGGCTGCGAAGTAGCCGATCCAGCTATCTTTATCAGCTTCTGTCCAGGATACCAGTTGGTCGGCAAGCATTTGTGTGCCTTTGGCGCCCAAATCTTTTAAATAGGGAACTATCACATAAGCCATTGCTCCGAGGACCAGGCCATTGGAAACTGATGTCACTGTTTTTTGCAAGGCAATATTGAAGCCACCAGTGGTGTAGTAGTTTATTAACCCATTCATGACGTAGTAGGAGGCTATCGGGAGAATGGTTGATGCCGCGACAGGAACTACATAGTCTTTGATCTCTTTGGGAACAGGGATAAATTGATATCCTGATGAAACAATCGCCTCCGCCCGTTCACCAATAGAGGCTATCTGATGCTCCAGATTGGCAAACAGATTTAAAGTTTCGGCATCTTCATGATCCAGGTGGCTCAAACGTTCATCCTGGCCTGCAGGTATCATTTCTGATATCTGGTAAAAACGATACCCGATTTCCAGAAGTCCGGCACCTGAAGCAAGGGCATAGGCTGATGTTGCACCCCAACCCCGTCCTTGAAAGAATTTCATATAGCCTTTATGAATGGTGTATTGAATACTTGTCTTTAGTGAGTTGTTGAAATCACCGGCAACCCTGGGAAGATTATCAAAACCCAAGTCTCTTCGGATTAAAGAAAGTGTATCTCCGGGAACATTGCCAATCAAATTAAAGCCATACCCAACCATCAGCATGGCGATACCGTCAATGGTTTCATCATTCAGGCTGTGGAGCATGGGCCAGCTCCCAAAGACGTGATGTAAACGATTGTCGTTGTGTAGCCTTTTCAGTGATGTGGCAACAACAGAAGACATACAGTTAAGCATTCGATTGGTAGGCGTTGTCCTGAGGTATTGTTGAAATGTCTCAATCTTACTGCTCTGGATGGTATTTTTTTCAATGTTATTGGCACTTGCTTCCGCCGCTGAAGGCCTGTTCGGATCCCCGACAGCCGACGCACCATGGTTTGACAATAGTGAATATACCGTAAAACCCTCAACAAAATCTGCAGAACATTGGGCGAAGAGAGAATCACTATCCGCAAACACCTGGTTCTGAATGAGACTCCTGAATGAGTGAATAACATCAACGCCCAGAAGTAAATAATTCCAGCGTAAAAGGGTTGTCCAGAAAGACTGTGGTTGCCACGTTACCGTATTCATGGCGATTATAGGAATCAACTGAGGAACAAAGGCACCCACAGCCGCTACCTTGGAAAGGTTCTCTTCTTTCTCAAGTATGACTTTTATTTTTTTACCCACCATTTCATCTGTGGTATCGAGCGTTAGATTGATGTAACGGTCAGTGTTTGCCTGAACAATTTTGCCATTTTCAACAACAGGCGTTTCCTTGTCATGCCAGTAAATTTCGTTTGACTCTGTGCCTCCTGAATGGAAAAGAACCTGTTCATTTTCTGATCGAAGTCTTATGGGGATTTTACCGTAAACTTGTTCATTCAATATTGTGGTATCAATTTCAAGATGAAGTGGAACTTTTTCATTGATTGTAATTTCTACAGAATTATTGTAGTCAGGAGACAGCTTTTCAATGTTAGTAGCTGAAGCGTTAATGGAAAAAGCCGAGAGGATAAAAATAAGTAAGAAATTTTTACGGTTAAATTTCTGAGATGTCAGTAACAGTTGGAATGCTGAGCAATATTGAGTAAGTATTCCAAACTTGGATGGTCCAAATTTATTACAAAACCCAAAGAAAAATAGATAAGCCATAATTTAACTCCTCAATAGTCAGGCTATCCATCGCCACTAAGAAAACAAGTAGTTTACTTAAAAGCCCCAAGGGGCAGGAAAACAATAATCGTGCCAATACGATTAAGTTAGTAAAAGTATGTGTTTTTCTCGTATAGAAAATTCGCACATATTCTAAACAAATTTAATATCATTTTGTCATAATCAATTGAGATATGTTTCCCGCTTTTATATTTCTATAATTTATTTTTGTAACCTATCTTCATCTTGATTGATTTTTGATAAAACAGGATGCTAATTTTCAGTAATTACATCAATCCGGTAGCGAAGTGTATCTGCCAAAAAATATTCAGACCAGCTTCCGGGTTCAGCTTCCATATATTTCAGAATGGGTTTTTGTATAGTTTGTGCTGCCAAAATACCAAATCTCTGAAGAACCGGTGAAATCAAGTGCGTCATAGCACCAACGGCCATTCCTTCATAGGCGTTATCAAAGAGTTTAAAAACCGGTGATGAAACATCATGGCCAGTAGTCACTTTAAATGTGCCATACACAACGGCTGGTATTGCCACACCGAGCACCAGCAGTTGGAGATCAGATAACTCTGGTAATGCCAGTGATTTACTGATTGAAGCACCTATGGCTTCGGCCCGCTTGGTCAATGAATGAACCTGATAAGTCTGGTCCCTGCCTGCCATGCCCTGTTGGCCATACAGGCGCAAAAGGATTTCAATAACACCAGCACCAGTGGCAAGTGGCAGGGCGTAGTGCTCATTGATGTTTTGATATTTGAGCTGACCCTTAAAGAAATCTTCATAGCCTGCCTGAATGGTATACTGGGCAGCTTTAACGATTGATCGGTCCAGTTCATTCTGCAATGCAAGTTCATCTGTGGCATTAGAAAAACCGATATTTTGTTTCACTAACTTGAAGAAGTCTCCAGCTTCAAAGGCAAATTTATTAAAACCATACCCAACCATGATTTTTGACAGTCCATGGATTGACTCCTGGTTCAATGCTTTCAGGTATTGCCATTCATCAGCAATTTGATTTTTCTGAATATCAAGCAGTGTTGATGAAACGGTATTGGCCAGACAGTCCATTAGTTTCTTGAAAGGCGCAGCCATAACATACGCCCGGAAGGTTTGGCTTTTGGTTCTTGTCGATGCCGAAGTCTCGCCATAATTTGCCGCTTCGAACAGCAAGAAGCCCTCAATAAAATCTGCTGAACATTGGGCAGCCAGTGGTTTGTGGTTTCCAAATGTTTGGCTGATGACAAGATTTCGGATGGATTTAACAATATCACTTCCAAGTACTTTATAGTTCCATCTCAACAATGCTTCGTAAAAAATGGCTGGCTTAGGACCAAATTTTACTTCATCCATCAGGATAATGGGAATCATCTGGGGGAAGAATGCTGTCAGTGCTGACAGCCTGGAAAGATCTTTCTCTTTTCTTATTTTGACCTTAATGGTCTTGTTTAGCTGGTTTTGGTCTGGAGTAAGTGTCAGGTAGATGATTTCGTCATTGTTAACTGGCTTATTTTCCTTTTCCAGTCTGTTGATTCGATTATGCCATGATATCTGCTGCTCACCATTGCTAAATTGCAGGTTGTCATTTTCCAATATGATTTGCACCGGAATATTCCCCTGAAGATCTTTCTCCAGACCTTTAGTATCGATAGCAATGGTTATTTCCTGTTGTTCTGACGTTACGATTTCAAGATCAGAATTACTCTCTGGAGATAGAAGGTATATGTCATTTTGATCATATGAAAAAGACAGGGAAGGGTTACATAACAAGAAAATCAAGTACATTATCCAGGTAAACTGGAATGAACGGAAGCTGTTATCAGATGCAGTCATTGTTGGCATACCTACCATCGGGAGGCATTCCATTGCCAGTTCACTTTAAGATTAACTAAGTAGCTAACCATATGGAATCGAATATTTCTGACTCCTTGTGCTGGTACTATGCGAGGCACAACGGAGGGAGCATAGCCGTAGCTATGTGACCGGA
>NZ_JAHHPO010001027.1 GCF_024606365.1 Endozoicomonas sp. ONNA2 | reverse complement strand
GGAAATTTTTAGTGAATAGTGGTTCTATTTACTAAAAATTTCCGACTTTTTAGACTAATTTGCTGCCACCGCACGACTGCATGGATGCAGGAGCTAGAGCAACGCAGGCGCAGTTGCCGTGTAGGGCAGTCTATTCTCGAACAGCCTCCTGGTAATTTCCGATACCAAAAAAAGCAAAAGCTAAATTTGTGGGTATTACATTTAGGAATTGTCTGTAAATAACTCCCGCATATTCAGATGCTCCATCGCAATAATCAGGAACACTGAGTTTAAAATGGGAAAGTTATTTTCAGACGGCTCTTCATGATCAGCCGAGGGGCTATCCGAGAATAGCACCCATAGCGGGGATGGCAGAAAATTGAAGAAAAAAATTCGGTTTGTGAGGTTTAAAGCGCGACTATTTGTCGAACAAAAGCGGATTTTTAGACCAACTTTCTGCCACCGAAGTAGGGCAGTCTAATCTCGGATAGCCTCCTGGCTTTGCCCCGACCGGACTGCTTTTATCTCAGCAACTCCACATTGCATTGCTGACCATACTTCTTTCACACAGATGCGCATTGGTGTCAGACGATATCGGGGGCGGCGGGATCCGTTGTCGCAATTGGAACCGGTTCAGCATCGGCTGTTTGCTCGGCTGGTTCATCTGCACCCGGCCTTGAACAAAGAGAGTCGCATAAATGCCGACCGTAGCTTATAGCCTGAGCCAGATATCCTTCACGGTGACACTTGTTAACCATGCTCAACGCACACCCTAAAAACACACCGGAGACAAAACCAAAGAAAGGGTCTATGACCTTTTCATAGTCCTGTCTTATTTCCAGCAATTGCAATTCAACCGGATTGGAGCAATTGTAACGGAGTATGTCTTCCTGGAACTTGTCGATGCTACGGGAGCATAACTTGTCATAATCTTTGGTGGCATGATAAAGAACTCCAGCAGCAGTGCCAGCAGCAACACTTCCCAACACTATAAAAGCCGTTTGACAATCCAAAAGTTTCTTGACATTTCTACATCCACCGGTGAGAGAGTGTTTCACCTTGGGAGTATCAGGCACTCCGTTTCCGGTTGTGGTGGATGAACCTCCAGTCAATGGTTGAAGGGGCGAATCAGAACGGACACCATTGTGTGCTGTTGCAGGACTCATTGGAACTTTCTCCACTTCAATAACAAATGTTCATGATGATGGCTTGTCACCCTCTGACGTGAAAGCTTTGGCCATAGAGTCACGGAGGAAAACTTTTTTTTCTGTTCTCCGTGTTTCTGTGCCTCCGTGGCAATTTTCTTTCATGGCAAGGAACTAGCCAAAATTTTAATGATTCTAATGATGAGTTTGTATTCACTCAGAGAAATGGACAGCTGGATAACTGGAAAGTTCCAGAAATTATCATGATTGGCACAAACGGATATGATAATTTGGGATCGGACACTGACACTCCCCGCCATGGCGGGCGAGGGTTCTTGAGCGATCAAGAACCCTTGCTCAATAGGGCTGTCTCTTTATCACAAGTCCTGTAATCCCTGGTAGTCAAGGGTTACAGTATGTTTTGCATATGTCGTTTTCAAGCCAAATATTAACCCCCCTGTGTTTTCAAGGGTTTCAGAGCAAGAAAATATTCAGAAAATGATAATTCTGACTATCATGGGTATTTGTGACCAAGAGCCAGCTTGATAGGGCGGGGAGTGTCAGAACTCTATGAATATTACCAAAGTTACTGGCAATGAAAATCCAGGCGCTACTATGCAAACGCCAACCGCTGATGAAAGTAAACTCTTTACTTTTCGGGCAGCCCGGCGGGATCAGGTGCACACTTCATGGCTTCAGTCATGGCTCCAGTCATGGCTCCAGCCAATAGCCACACCTGTTGCCAGGAGCTTGAGTTTTATTACCCAAAGATCGGTAAAAGAAAATACGCCCATTACGACACTTTCATCCACCACGTCGAACGACAGGTCAGAGTTTAAACACAGTTTTGATGAAGTATACTATGATGCATTATCACCAGAGCAATGGGACAAACAATACCGTAAATTAACCTTGTCCGGAGCATCAAACCAATTAATGCAGTGGGTGGTATTTAATGATAAGACCAATTCTTCTGATTTAGGTGTCAGTAAAAAACCAATAGGTGATACACAATTAAAGCAACTGAAATCGATTCTTTCCGATTTAAAAAAACATTATCCTGATAATACACCGACTGTTCACCTTGTTTATGAAATATTCCAACCTGAGCTATTGAATCAAGAACAAAAGAAGAATATCCATATTTTTTTTAAAAGCCTGGAAAATACCAATAATAATTTAAAGGTAATCCATTTTTGTGACCTGGAAGAGAAAGCGGAATATGGAAAAACCGCCTCCGATCTCAGATTGCAAATCATTAGACAAGAAGAAACCGGATTTAGAAAAAAAATATGGGTACTACAAGAATTTTCCACATTAATGCATGCAGACATTAGATTCTTTACCATGATGTACGGTGCTGACATAAACCAAATTTGGCCTAATATGCTGACAAGGGGTCCGTGGTTAAGCATTTTTGATGGTCAGGGTATAGTAAATGCTTATGATCCGGAAGATAGATATCAGGTTAAAATGTTTGATGAATTTAAAAAACAATTAGATCACATGACTCCTGCAGAGTTACATAGTATTGAAATATGCAAGGGTCCACAACCATTAACGTGCACAACAAAAGCCTTGTACGTTGATCTTCAAAGATGCGTACTATTAAACGATTCAGATATTATTCAGAATTCTTCAAACAGTAATGGTGGTTTAATCTATCGGGATTTTGATACGCAAATGTCAGCAGCCATGCCAGATATTACTTTAAAACCTTCTGAAGTTTTAGGAGTGCCTGATCTGACAACGAATAGTTATTTTTGGAAAACTTCGTTGACAAAAATTGTGGAGAGTGCAGTGATGGGTGTTGCATGCCCTAAAAATCCAACGATTCAATCAGTCATAAAAAAAACACAGTCTGAAGTAATTGAATCAACCGATCCTGATTCCATACAAAAAAATAACTTGTGTGTTAATAATTACAATTACATCTATGATCAGCTGGCAGATCATCTGGTTGGTCCGCTTGAATCAACGTTTTTTCATTCATCAAATAATACTTTACATTCTCTTCATGAATTTGCCTTTATCCAATCCATACAGAAATATACAGTCTCATATAAAATGCCTGAAACTTGAATGATCGTCCATTGTCTTTCTGACCACTCGTTGTTCCTGATTATTGACCGTTAATACACTAACCCCTTGAAAACAGAAAAACA
>NZ_JAHHPO010001026.1 GCF_024606365.1 Endozoicomonas sp. ONNA2 | reverse complement strand
GGTATCAGGATAGACTGGATGGCAAGCTTGCAGGTGGGAAAAAACGAAGTACTAGATTCCACCGTGATATTTAAATACATACAATCAAGACAAGGAGTGTCCTATGATTTCAAGAGCTACACTTAATCCTCCCATGAAGCAACCACCATCTGACCTTGAAAACCCAAAAACTACTAAAACAGAAGTAACAGTACCGCAATGTAAAGATGAAGCTGTGCTCCGAACCCATACAACGCCAATCTCTCTCAGGGCAGTATGCCATTCTGAGAAAACTTCAGCCCTTGAAGCATCCGACACTTTCAAGCCAAAGACGTCTTCGCAGAAACAAACAGCGCTTGACAACATGGAGTCACCATTTAAAGCAGATGATATTACCATTAGTGATCCGGAGTTTAACCAACCGCCTGGCAAAATAAAAAAGCTTGCCCTGGCGATAAAAATCTTTTCTAAAAGTTTTAAGACCATATACCAAGTCAATCATCCAGAGACTGATCGGAGTTCACTGGTAGAAAGAATACGTAGCAAGGTTTACACCGTGACCTCTGTGTTGTTAAACATTCTGAACTTTCTGCAATTCAATGCCGTAGGGGCTGGACTTTGTGTCGGTGGTTTATTTCTTCTTTCAACTGTGTCAATGGGGGCGGCCTCAGCTGCCTTGTGTATACCTGCCATTGTGTTTGCTAGCTTAATCATTGGCGTCGGAGCTTTTTATCTTGGCAATTTTCTCGTTGTAAAAGCCTCTGACTTTATTACTTCAACAGCGTCAGCGATGGTGGATACCCGCGAAAAATTAACCGAGGCAACCACTCTTACTTTACCGAAAGACAGGTTCTTGAATAAGTACCAAAGAATGGAGGAGTCACTCATCACATTGCGAACCAAATTCTATGCGGCAGAGTACGCAAAGGTTAATCACAACATAAAATTATTTAAAGCATTCGATAAAACAGAGGAATTGAAAATTGCGGAACAAAAGCACGAAGATCTGGAAGAGGCCAGAAAAAATGATAATATTCCGTACCCTGACCCGAAATGGTTTGATTCTCTGCAGTACTTCTTCCTGAGAGAGGAATATGGGTGCAATCTCGAGAAATTGAAAGAGGCTATCGATAAAACCCAAGATTGGCTTGACAGGGCAGCAAAACAGAAAGAACTGCTCACTCAAGAACGCCAGAAACAAGAGGAATTGGTTGATAAGGATACTCAACCTATTGGCGGAAGTTCAGAGGTGGACCGAGAATTATGGATTGCTGTGTAATTCTCCGTTTAGGAGTTGTCTGGAAATAACTTCCCTATTTTTTCGTTGCCTGACTCTGTTCGGAC
>NZ_JAHHPO010001025.1 GCF_024606365.1 Endozoicomonas sp. ONNA2 | reverse complement strand
TCAACTAAATCAACTAAATCAACTAAATCAACTTGGTTCTTATTATTCAAACAAAATACTGCTTTAGTGCCCTGTGGTTATGGTCGTGTAATCATCAGGTTTATTATTTGGTCAATAGTTTCGCTGATAAATTGGAGGTTAAATGAATCCCACAGGCGGTGCAATCAGACAAACTCCGATATGCATTATCTGCACAAAAAAAGATTCGAGTCCATTTGGCGGACGTTCGTTTGTCAAATCATCGTGCAGTCAAGGTCATCAGTTTCATTTGGATTGTATTTACCAATCGTTGTCACGGCAAGACAACATCAGGCTTGATAGACGGCTTTGCGATGCTTGTCCTGGACCTGCCATGCCATTGCTTCGTAATAGGCAAAACTTGGCTGTGGATGCTTGTCAAAAAAATGATTGTGAGGCGCTTGAAAAAATGCTCCAGCTAAACCCAAATATCCATCGTGAAACTGATAACGGTAGTAATCTATTGACCATCGCAACTCAAAATAACAGCACCGAATGCATTGAGGCTCTCATTAAAGCTGGAGCAGATGTCAATGTAGAGCTGTTAAAGTGTTTAGACCTATTTACCGTTCCATCCGCCGGTATTGGAATCCTATATGAATTAGAGAAAGATATAAATAACCTTGAAAGTGAAATCAGTGGTACAAATAAACAACTTATTCAAGTGAAAAAAAGCAATCCTAAAGAAGAAGAATTAAAGAGTAAAATCAAGGGGCAAATTGCTATTGAATTACAGAAGACTAAACATGATCAACGCAATTTTAACTCCGAAAAATTCAAAGATATTGAAAAAATAATCGAAGAATGGCTGGATAAGCAGCCAAGGTATTTCATGCAAAAACATAAGGCTTTATGTTTAGCAGCTAAAGCGATCACCATAGTAGCAGGTGCAGCTGCTACTGGAGCAGCAGTTGCTATGGGGGGGGTTGGGGTGCCCGCAATCATCGGAGCTGCTACTTGTGCTGCTTTAAATCTAATTGACGGTTCTACTGTTGGTTTATATGCAGGTGCGGATAGATTAGAGAGGCAAAATCCAGAAAAAAACCGTACTGAGGACTTAATCGCATTTGAAGAAAGTTATTCGAATAGAACTCAAAAACTTACACCCTTTTTTGCAAATAATGAACCGCTAAAGAATGAGATTATATCTTCATATAAAGAGGGCTTCTGCTTAAAATATCGAGAAAAGATCTATGGGTTTATAGAAAAAAAACTAAATGAATTATTTGATATCGTACTAGAATGCAACATTCAAAATTATATAACTATTGAAGATATTAATCTCAAGCATTTCAATAAACCTTTACCTGACATCCCTGTCGAATTTTTGCGAGAATGCATAGAGTCCTGCCATTCTGGAATAATAAAGGACATTGATGAAACCCTCAGTGAAATCATCGAGAAGAATATCTTGATTCAAACAGACAGGTTCCAAATTTTTTTAACAAAAGAAAGTTTTTTGACCCCGGTTTTTTGACCCCGGTTTT
>NZ_JAHHPO010000092.1 GCF_024606365.1 Endozoicomonas sp. ONNA2 | reverse complement strand
ATGGAACTCTCTGATTTTTTTATCAGGCGGCAAAAACCCTGCCCCAATGGCCGATACGTACTATTACTGTTTGCTTCAGTTTGCAGCCTGAGGATCAGGCCAGTTACGATCCTGACCTTTTGCTCGGGGCTACGCCCCCGGCTCACATCAACCGGTAGCCCGAAGACAGCCAAATCTTTTTTCAGGTTACTCAAACTGAACGATTGCGGACCTTGCTGGCGCTCTGCCCTTCGGCACATGCGCTCTGCGATATTTTCAACCGCATCAGGGCTTTTGCCTCTCAGGAAATTATCAATCGCGCTTAAACTGACAGTCCAGCGATCAAATTTTACCGGGGCTGCGCTGGCACCTTCGCGCCTATAACCGTCATAAAATTGAGGTTGGGACGCAGCTGTGCTTTGGACAGGAATTGATGGCATATTCATAGCAAGTCACCCTTGTGAGGCTGCCCGGGAATAGTCTGCCCTACACGGCAACTGCTCCTGCGTTGCTCTGGCTCCTGCCTTTATGCAGCCGTGCGGTTGCAATAAATTGGTCTAAAAATCCCTGCTTCTTCGTCAAATAGCCCCGCTACTTGTGCCCTTTAGGGTATTCTCCTCAGATTGTGCCCTTTAGGGTATTCTCCTCAGAATCAGAATTTTTTAGCCTCAATTTCTCGCAACCCTCGCTACGGGGTCGCCCAGACAGACGCTATTCTCGGACTACATCCCGGAAGTCATTCGGAGCTGAATTCAGGATTGCATGCAATCAGATCGTTTCGCCTCATTCCTTTGCTCTTGATGCAGCTGCTGCAGCTGTTTGTTCAGAGCTTCAAGATGCATACGAATAGTATCAATATGGTTATTAAGAATCAGACACTCTTTGTTATAAGCTGGTATACCAGCGAATTTTTCGAGCTTCAGTTCTTTGGCTGTTTCTAATGACTTAAGATAAAAATCCCTGAGATCACAAATTTTACCCATGCGATGTTCACCAGGGTATTGAATGGAATATTTCTGAACCTGTCCCTGCAAATCTTTATGCTTGCGTTCATATTGTTTCAAGTAATCATCAAGCTGAGGATCTATCTTATTGTTAACTTCACTGTTTGTAGCAGTAGTCTGTTGTCTATCACTTATTTCAACCTTGTATGGTTCTAGTTTTTTCTTCAATTCATTGAATTTAGAAAGCAAGCCTGCTCGATTAGTGCCGTCATTATTACCGCTTAATTCTTTTAACTCCAATCTTGCTTGCTCAAACAGTGCCTCCACTTCTTTTAACTCACCTTCTCTCACGGGACTGGAAAAACAATCAATGGCAGTGTTCGCCTTGTTAAAGAGTTCTTCGACCCTTTTTCGTATAATCTCACCTCTGTGACCTTCTATTGTCTTCAGTCTTGTGCCCATACTACGATCCTGAATCCGTAACTTCAGAAGACGCTGAAACCTTCGGAAGCCGGTCGTGCCGAT
>NZ_JAHHPO010001024.1 GCF_024606365.1 Endozoicomonas sp. ONNA2 | reverse complement strand
CAACCATTCCGAAAACCCTCCCCCCCCCGATGCCGACGTGTGCAAATTTACCCGAGGTTTCGACCGTACTGTCCACCGCCGTGGTGTTGGCAACCATTCCTCCATCGTGAACCAGCCCCCCCCGATGCCGGCGTATGCACGATAACCATCGGTTTCCACCGTGCTGTTCAACGCCGTAATGTTGGCAACCGTTCCTCTAACCTCTCCTCCCCCAATGCCCGCGTAAGCTTTGTCACCCCGGGTGGAAATATGAACATTTTCGGCCCAGATATCACTGACTGTGCCATTAACATCAACAACACAGGCTGCTAACCCGCTCACCTCCGTGGAGTTTATATTGGCACCAGTAAAGCTAAGGCGACTGATGCTGCCTTTCAGGTTGTTAACAAAACAGCCAGACAGGCCGCTGATGTCACGGCACTGCCCATCGTACTTCCCGGTGAATGGATGGGTAATATTGCCAATGGATTGATGATCTGGAGTGACAGCAATATTCTTCGCCTGTTCGTATGTACCGTTCAGTGGAAATTCAGGGTCATGGCCGATCTTGCCCAGGGTTTTCGTATCATTAATCTTTATGGGTTGTGAACCATCGGCAATGGCAGCCGAATTGGCATACTGAAAAGAGCTGGCCAGCGTGCCAAGCGCAAGCAGTCCTCTGGTTCCCTGACTCCCTTGATAGCGGGTCGTGGATGGCTGTTGAAGGGGTACGTCTTTCGAGCCGGGTTCTTGTTCCTGAGCCTCTTCCCCGGTTGCTTTTGATGTCTGTGGTAATTCCGGTTTGACATCTGGCCCGGGCACAGAGCTAGCGAACCAGGCATCGGCAATATCTTTCGCTATGAAAAGGATGGGACTCGACGGCAGGATAATTGCTGTGGCCAGTCGCCCGATATCTTCCAGTGTTTTATTGGGATTAATACTTAAGCGAGGATCTTCCATCGGAATCAATGATTTCGCAAATGCTTTAGCAACAGCAACGCCATGGCCAAGCCAGGAATGCTCTACGCCATTCCCTGAACGTTGGGAAGCGCTGCCATAAATTGGTTGCTGAATGGACTGTTGAATAGGTTGCTGAATCATAAACAGGTCTCGATGATGTTGCATA
>NZ_JAHHPO010001023.1 GCF_024606365.1 Endozoicomonas sp. ONNA2 | reverse complement strand
CAAGAAAACCCGCAGGTTCTTCAGTATTGCCTCCCCCTGTGCCACCACATGCCGGTGATGAACCAGTTGAAGAGACAGGTTCAATGCCAACCGGACAGCGTGTTTCTACTCATCCGCCCCAAAAGCGTATGCCCATAAATAATAATGATCCTGTGGGAAACCGTAGGCTGTCGGACAATATTCAGCCAGCAAGTGTTTCTGAAAGTACGGTTCCCACAAATAGCCTGAAGGCTGAAGGAATCAAGCGTGATCTGGCTACACTTTTGGCCGTTGATCAGCCTCTGGAGCAAAGCTTCAGAAAAATCAAGGAGATGAAATATATTGATGCTACTGTAACTGTTCTGCAAAATATCAAGGAACAAATGAGTGAGAAGTGGAACCTGCCAAATGATCAGCTAATTGAAGAATTTAAAACAGTGCATAAGGCAGCCATTAAACAACTGAAAAACAACAATTCGGATGATGTAAAAGTCACGTTCAATTTACCCGATGGCAAACGGGTTCGTTTAATTCCACCGGAGCTGGATGATTTGGATTTATCTGACTTGGAGTCATGGATGCAGCAATCTTTGGCGTTAGTCAATGAAATGAAACAGGAAAAGCAGTCTGTTTTACCATCTGCCCTCACCACCAGGACGAATGGTGCCCAACAATTTAACGCCCTTCTCTCTCAGCTGGCGCAACTCGGGGCATCCAGACAAGAGATTCAGGGCTTCCAGGCTCGCTATGATGCCATACAACATCCAGTTATCAGCCTTTCTTTTTATAGCCGCAATCAGAAGTCTGCAAAGAGGGCGCAAAGTGTTACTCCGGGGTCATTAGAGCCGCGTCCTGCCATTGAAATTGCCAATGATCATGAGAAGAAGTCAGTGGGTTCTGAAGACAGCGATTCGGCTTTCGGGAAAGTAAGCGCTATGGAAGATGATCACCAGAAACGCGTTAAAAAGGCCCGTAAGGCTTACGAGGATCTCATGGATGCTGCACATTACCACGAAGAAGAAAACAAAGGCACAGAAGAAGGCCCCAGTCAAGAAACACTGAATGCAAAAGCGAAGTTGATGGCGGAGTTAGAGCAACGTTTATCAGGCAAGTCTGATCACCCTTCCGGTTTATCTTCAACGCGGGGAAAGGTGGCACCATCGGAGGATAACACGACGCCTGAAACGCCAGGTGATGACGCTTCAAGGGGTGGCAGTCAACCACCTCCACCAGGAAACCCTGGACAGTGATTGGAACGGAAGAAATCCACAAAAATTCAGGTGCCAAACTCAGAGGCTGAATCTGTTCGATGGTCTCTTCACTCTGTTCCTATAAATGTGAGTAAACATAGGACTATTTCGCTCTCTGTTAATGCCCC
>NZ_JAHHPO010001022.1 GCF_024606365.1 Endozoicomonas sp. ONNA2 | reverse complement strand
ACTCAAGGGCAAGGGTGCCTGAGTTGGCCACTGGCAGTAGGCCTATTCACAAATCTTTTTCTGGGTATGCTCAAACCCATAATACAGAGCAGTGTCTATTCAGACCGGTACAACCCGGGCATCCACATCAACTAGTGACGACACCCCTGAATATTAAATCTCCCGAGCCTGTCGGGACTGAAACCCACAGAAAAATGCGGGTCACCCGGGCAGATCTGTCAGCACCACTGCCCAACCAGAGCGACAAAACAGAATCAGCTAACAGAGAGAGTTCGCGCCCACCGACAGCGGATGCAGATCCCTACCTGGGCGTTAAGGATGGAGATCTGACCGCTTCTCTTGTGCGGGACATAAAAGGGGGAGTTCCCAACAGAGCAAACTTTTTCCGGAATTCGGCAGTATTGCTTCATGATGTTGCCACAGGCCCATCCACTGCCCGTTCGCAGCCACCGATAGGGCAGGAAACAGGGATAATTCCACCGATTGAACGCTTCTGGCCAATCCGTTCTGGGGCGAATATTGCTGGCGCTGTTACCGCAGGCCTGAATCCGAAAGCCCCGGTGCAAGGCGGAGCGAGGTCTCTGAGAAGCGATATCAAGAAGCAACGGATGGATCCGTCAGCGCTGGCTTATTTACCCGGGCTTGTCCGGATCACTGAGGCGCAGATATCATCAATAATTCGCCATCTTGAAAAATATTTTCCCAACATGGATACCCATGCAAAGGACATGATAAGGCGAGGTATTGGTGCTATTCCACTGACAGCTGAGCAGATTGATGCCGCCTGCCATGGCGGTAGAGATTCACTTGAAGAAATTCTGCGAAAATGCCAACTGCTTGATTCAAAATTATCAGATAAGGCCAATACAGGGCGTCAGCTTGATGTCGAGTCTCCTGTTGGTCCTGCAGGTAGCTCCAGTAATTTTCATCACTTATCCGGTGGCCGGAAACATATTAAAGGTGGTTTTGTAGCAGGGCCCGGTCCAACCGGTGTTTTGCCTGGTGTCAGGGCTACAGCTGATCAAGCTGGCAGGGGTATCAATGATTCTCGTCAAGCCGTTGTAATGGAAGCAGGCATTCAAGC
>NZ_JAHHPO010001021.1 GCF_024606365.1 Endozoicomonas sp. ONNA2 | reverse complement strand
AGAGCTGTTCAGAATTACAGTAATATGCCTTTGCTGGGTGCTGAATAGTTACAATCCACGTAAGCCATGCACGTCAGCCATGCGGCCTCATCTAAAAAATCAGGCTGCCGCGCATGCTTGAGGCGTTAACCCAAAGTAACGTTTGAATTCCCTGCTGAATTGCGTTGGGCTCTCATAGCCAACCTCAGCAGCGGCCTGCTTTACTCTGACCCCTTGGTCTTGTAACAACTCTCTGGCCCGATTCAGGCGCAGTTTCTTCAAGTACTGAATAGGCGACGATGAAGTCATAGATCGAAAATTACGGTGGAAGGTGGATGGGCTCATATGAGCCATAGAGGACAGGTATCCGACATCAATGGACTGGGCGTAATGCTCATGCATATACTTCATTGCCCGCTCCAAACGGGCAATATGCGTATTGTGCCTTGCCAGGGCAAATAATGGCGCGGCCTGGTCCCCATTAAGCACATGAAAAAGTAACTCTTGCACCAGCCCTTTTCCTAACGCTTCACTCTCCAGGGGCGAGTGAAGGCACTGGGCCAGCCTTAACACCGTTGCTGAGAAAGAATCCGTCACCGGGCTGACATAAAGACTGCTTCGTGCCTCTAACAGATCGTCCATGGTATCTGTCGCCTGTTGATGGTTGTCGAACAACCGCACCAGCGGATACAACAAGCTGATATCGATATCTACCAGCATGGATAACAACGGTTTGTCATCCACGACAATGGTTTCGCATTCCGCAGGAATAGGCAAGGTCAGCACCAGATAGTTATCTGGATTATAGTCATAAGCCTGCTGCTCCAGGTAAATCCGTTTTGCGCTTTGGGCAACAATAAAAATACCCTGGCTATAACACAATGGCTCACGGGCTCTGGATTCGCTGGCCTTAAAAACGCCCACACCGGGAATATGGGTTTGGTTATAGCCATCCTCTTTGGCCAGAAGAGAAAGGGTCTGGGCTAATGGCATCATGATTTATCGTTTGATCGGTTTTAATAGTGCCCAGCATAGCTTTAATCAATACACAAAAAAACCACCACTGATCGTTTTAGGCATGACTTTGCCCGTTATGGTCATTCTAATCCTGCACAGAAACGCTAATCTACCTTTAAACATTCATAAGGAAGAAGCGCCCATGATGAATTTTAATTATCAAAACCCGACCCACATTGTGTTTGGCCAGGACCGACTGCAGGAACTGGATCAACTGGTACCGGCCAATGCCAAAGTACTGGTCCTTTACGGCGGTGGTAGTGTGAAGAAATTCGGTACCCTGGACAAGGTCCTGGCTGGCTTGGGTAACCGTGAAGTCCTTGAGTTCAGTGGTATCGAGCCAAACCCGACATTCAACACCCTGATGAAAGCCGTTGCGATCGTCCGCGCTGAAAACATCAACTTCCTGCTGGCGGTGGGTGGCGGCTCGGTCATGGATGGCACCAAGTTTGTTGCTGCAGCGGCACCTTATGAAGGTGACGAGCTGGATCTGCTCAAGGGCGGTTTTGCCGGTGCGCCAATCACCTCTGCCATTCCACTGGCTACAGTTGCCACCTTACCGGCCACAGGTTCCGAGATGAACATGGGTGCCGTTATTTCTCACGACATTGGTAAACTGCCGGTGATGAGTCCACTGCTCTACCCGCAGTTTTCCATTCTGGATCCATCACTGACCTTCACCCTGCCACCGGTGCAAATCGCTAATGGCGTCGTGGATGCCTTTGTTCATGTACTTGAACAATATGTTACCTATCCTGTTGACGCCCGGATTCAGGACCGCATGGCGGAAGGCATTCTGAATACGCTGATTGAAGTTGGCCCGGTAACACTGGCTGAGCCAGACAACTACGATGCCCGTGCCAACCTGATGTGGAGTGCCACTTCGGCACTGAATGGCTACATTGGTGTCGGCGTTCCCCAGGACTGGGGCACCCATATGATTGGCCATGAACTGACCGACCTGTTTGGCCTGGACCATGCCCAGAGTCTGGCGGTGGTTCTGCCATCCCTGTGGAAACTGCGCAAAGATAAGAAACGGGCAAAACTGGTGCAGTATGCAGAACGTGTCTGGGATATCAGAGAAGGTAGCAACGATGAAAAGGTTGATCTCGCTATTGAGAAAACCCGCGATTTCTTTGAATCCCTGGGTGTGAAAACACGACTATCACAGTATGGTGTTGAGCATAACCAGATTGAGAACGTGATCAAGGCACTGGAGGCCCATGGCATGACGGCTCTTTCTGAGACCGGTGACCAAGATCTCAACACGTCCCGTGAAATCCTTGAAGATGCTTACGCAGCCTGACCACTGATTCAGTATTTTCCATCATAAAAAGGCCGGATATAAATCCGGCCTTTTTAGTGCTTCCTGAGGCAGGTTGTTTTACCAGCCGGTAATGTCTTTCAGAGCTTCACCGATATCCGCCAGGCTGCGAACGGTCTTGACACCTGCCGACTCCAGTGCCGCAAATTTCTCATCGGCAGTACCCTTGCCACCGGCAATGATCGCACCGGCATGGCCCATGCGCTTGCCCGGAGGCGCTGTGACACCGGCAATGTAAGAAACCACGGGTTTGGTGACATGCTTCTTGATATAAGCAGCCGCTTCTTCTTCGGCAGAACCACCGATTTCACCAATCATTACGATGGCTTCGGTCTTGTCATCATTCTGGAAGAGTTCCAGAATATCGATAAAGTTGGAACCGGGAATGGGGTCACCACCAATACCAACACAGGTAGACTGGCCAAAGCCATAATCGGTGGTCTGTTTGACCGCTTCATAGGTCAGCGTACCGGAACGGGAAACGATACCTACCTTACCCGGCAGATGGATATGACCCGGCATAATACCGATCTTGCACTCCCCCGGGGTGATAACACCCGGACAGTTCGGGCCGATAAGACGAACACCCAGCTCATCGCACTTGACCTTGCATTCCAGCATATCCAGCGTAGGGATGCCTTCTGTGATGCAGACAATCAACTGGATGCCAGCGTAAGTGGCTTCCAGGATGGAGTCCTTGCAGAAAGGGGCAGGCACGTAGATCACCGAAGCTTCGGCACCGGTCTGATCAACGGCTTCAGCCACCGTATTGAAGACCGGCAGGTCCAGGTGAGTCTGGCCACCTTTGCCCGGTGTTACGCCACCCACCATCCGGGTACCGTATGCAATGGCCTGTTCGGAGTGAAAAGTGCCTTGGGCACCGGTGAATCCCTGGCAGATAACTTTGGTGTCTTTATTGATTAAAATGCTCATTACTGGTTCCCCGCTGCCTTGACTACCTGCTGGGCAGCCTCGGTCAAACTGTTGGCCGCGATGATATCAAGTCCGCTATTGGCAAGGGTCTGTGCACCCAGGTCAGCATTGTTGCCTTCCAGGCGAACCACCACAGGGACTTCAACGCCCACTTCTTTAACCGCACCGATAATGCCTTCAGCGATCAGGTCACAGCGGACAATACCACCAAAGATATTGACCAGGACCGCTTTCACGCTGTCATCAGAGAGAATGATTTTGAATGCTTCTGTGACACGCTCTTTGGTTGCCCCACCACCGACATCCAGGAAGTTGGCAGGGGCTCCGCCATGGAGCTTGACAATATCCATGGTGCCCATGGCAAGGCCTGCACCATTGACCATACAGCCAATATTGCCATCCAGTGCCACGTAGTTCAGCTCCCAATGGGCGGCATGGGCTTCACGGGCATCTTCCTGGGAAGGATCATGCATGGCTTTCAACTGAGGCTGACGGTAGAGGGCATTGCTGTCGATGTTGATTTTCGCATCCAGACAGTGCAAGTCACCCTCTTTGGTGATCACCAGCGGGTTGATCTCCAACAGGGCAAGGTCGCACTCCTGGAAGAGTTTCGCCAGACCGAGGAAAATCTGGGTAAACTGCTTGGTCTGTTTGCCTTCCAGACCCAGTTTGAAGGCCAGTTCACGGGCCTGATAAGGCTGGGCACCGGTCAAGGGATCAATGGTCGCCTTGAGGATTTTTTCCGGGGTTTCTTCCGCCACCTTCTCAATTTCAACGCCACCTTCTGTGGAGGCCATGAACACGATGCGACGGGTTGCACGATCGACCACGGCACCAAGATAGAGTTCCTGATCAATATCTGTGCAGCTTTCAACCAATATCTTGCTGACCGGCTGGCCATTTTCATCGGTCTGGTAAGTGACCAGGTTTTTACCTAACCACTGCTTTGCAAACGCAAGGATTTCTTCCTTGCTGGTGACCAATTTAACACCACCGGCCTTACCACGGCCCCCGGCGTGAACCTGGGCCTTGACCACCCACCGATTGCCACCGATTTCATCGGCAGCGGCAGCAGCCTGCTCTGGAGTATCCGCAGCGACACCCCGGGATACGGGTAGCCCATACCTTGCAAAGAGCTGTTTACCCTGATATTCGTGAAGATTCATTATGACGCAGCCCTCTTTTTTATTTCAGCGTTGTTTTCAAGTTTCTGGTCAACCATATCCCTGGATACTTTCTATGGAGAAGGGAGCAAATCGACCCTGACCGCTCCCATTAAGACAGGTTTAGCGACGTTTGCGATTGGCAATATGGATAGCATGGCCATCAACCGCCAGAACCGCTTCGTGCAATGCTTCGCTCAAGGTTGGGTGTGAGAAAATGGTCAGCGCAAGATCTTCACTGCTGGCAGCGAACTCCATGGCAATAACCCCCTGCTGCACCAGCTCAGCAGCGCTCGGTCCGACCACATGAACTCCAAGAATACGGTCAGTTGCCTTGTCCGCAATCACCTTGACCATGCCATGGGTATCATTGGCAGCCAGTGCACGACCACTGGCAGCAAACGGGAAGGTACCCACTTTGTACTCGTCGCCGCTGGCCTTGACCTCTTCTTCCGTTTTACCAACCCAGGCTACTTCAGGATGGGTATAAATAACCGAAGGAATCAGGTCATAGTTCATCTGTGCTTTCTGCCCGGCAATGATTTCCGCCACCATAATGCCTTCTTCGCTGCCTTTATGGGCAAGCATCGGGCCCCGGACTACATCCCCAACGGCATAAACGCCAGGAACGTCAGTGGTACAGTAATCATCGACAAAAATGAAACCACGCTCATCCAGATTGACACCGGAGTCAGTAGCCAGAAGGTTTTCTGTGTAAGGGCGTCGACCGACAGCCACAATCAACTTGTCAAAGGTCAGCTTCTGCTCATCTCCATTGGCATCCTGATAGGTAACTTCAACCTCGCTCCCCCTCACCTCTGAACCGGTAACCCGGGCACCCAGGCGAATATCAAGCCCCTGCTTCTTGAATATCTTCAGGGTTTCTCTGGCGATTTGCTGGTCAGCCAGGGCCAGGAATTTATCCTGGGCTTCAAGGACAACCACTTCAGACCCCAGTCGACCCCAGACAGAACCCAGCTCCAGACCAATAACACCGCCGCCAATAACCCCGAGACGCTTCGGAACTTCCTGAAACTCAAGAGCACCGGTAGAGTCAACAATCAGACCTTCAGTCAGCGGTGTGGGTGGAATTTCAATAGGCCGGGAGCCGGTGGCAATCACCACGTTCGCAGCATCAATCACTTCAACCGAGCCGTCAGCCCGGGTCAATTCAACCTGCTTGCCAGAGAGCACTTTACCGGCACCTTCCAGCAGGGTCACACCATTTGCCTTGAACAGGCCGGTAACACCCGTTGTCAGCTGGTTGACAATGTTATCTTTACGGGCAAGCATTGCAGGTACGTCGATGTCTACACCGTTGTGCTTAATGCCGTGACTGGCAAAGTCTTCCCTGGCTTCGATAAATTTGTGAGAGCTATCCAGAAGTGCCTTGGAAGGGATACAGCCAACATTCAGGCAGGTACCACCCAGTTTGGCCTTGCCCTTATCATCGGACCACTTCTCGATACAGGCAGTTTTCAACCCCAGCTGGGCTGCACGGATAGCACAGACGTAACCGGCAGGGCCTGCGCCAATCACTACCACGTCGAACTGATTTGCCATAAGTTATTTCCAAAACGGTTTATAAAATAAGGTATACGGGTCAAGTCAAATGGGCAGCACAGTTTGATAGAAAAATAAGGCTGCCCGATACAATCCGGAATCAAACGTCCAGAAGCATTCTGGCCGGATCTTCCAGCAACTCCTTGACGGTCACAAGAAAGGTGACTGCGTCCTTACCATCCAGCAGTCGATGGTCATAGGACAGGGCAAGGTACATCATCGGTAAAATTTCAACCTTGCCATTAACCGCCATGGGACGTTCCTGAATTTTATGCATACCCAGAATCGCTGACTGTGGTGGATTCAGGATGGGCGTCGAAAGGAGTGAACCAAAAACACCGCCGTTGGAAATGGTGAACGTACCACCGGTCATCTCATCAATGCCAAGCTTGCCATCCATTGCCTTTTTACCAAACTCACGAATTTTCGCCTCAATATCGGCAAGGCTCATATCTTCGGTGTTACGAAGCACTGGCACAACCAGGCCGCGATCACTGGAAACGGCAACACCTATATCCTGGTAACCATGGTAGACAATATCATTACCATCAATAGAGGCGTTGACCACGGGATGGCGGCGCAGCGCTTCAACACAGGCCTTGACAAAGAAAGACATGAACCCGAGTCGTACACCATGACGTTTCTCAAAGACATCTTTGTATTGGCCACGAAGCTCCATGACCGGCTTCATGTTGATCTCGTTAAAGGTCGTCAACATGGCGGCATTTTGCTGAGCCTGAACCAGACGCTCGGCTACTTTGGCCCGCAGGCGGGTCATGGGCACCCGTTTCTCGACACGTTCACCGGCAAACAGCGGTGCTGTTGGCTCTACCAGAGGTATGGCAGCGGAGGACACCGCCGGAGCGGCAGCTACAGGCGGGGTCGCTGATACCTGACCACCACCTTCAACATGACGGACCACATCCTCTTTGGTTACGCGACCGCCTTTGCCCGTACCGGTAATGGCCGCAGGATCAAGACCTTGCTCATCAGCCATCCGTCGTGCTGCCGGGTGGAGAATCGGTTCTTCCCGAGTGGCTACCGATGAAGCTGCTGGAGCGGCAGTAGCCTCGGCAGAGGCCGGGGCGGTGCCGGTAGAGGCACCTTCCTCGAAGATGCCAACGACTTCACTGCTGAGAACAACGTCTCCTTCAGGCTTGATAATTTCACTCAAAACACCATCTGCCGGAGCAACAACTTCAAGAACCACTTTGTCGGTTTCGATATCAACCAGCAGTTCATCCCGGAGGCATTGCTCACCGGGCTTTTTGTGCCAGGTTGCGACCGTGCCATCAGCAACGGATTCGGGAAAGGTAGGTGCTTTAATTTCAGTGGCCATTATTGATCCTTTGCGTCTTCGCCCCATGGAGCGTTATTCACAGAAACTGTGTCAAACGCTCTGGCCAGATCGATAAGTAATACCTGCTGGCCGTTTAACCAATTCCACCGCTCAGTCTTGAGCAGTAATTTTTCTTTATTCAAAAGCTGAAAGCATCAGTTACCAACCGCTGCTGCTCCTGGGCATGTGTTGACATATAGCCACATGCCGGAGCCGCTGAAGCTTCACGCCCTGCATACTTGAGACTCATCGTTTTATTAGGATGTACGGCAACTGAACGACGCATATGATGCTGACTACAGTACCATGCCCCCTGGTTCATCGGCTCTTCCTGACACCAGATCACATCTTTCAGATTTGGATAGCTGACAATCAGCTCATCCAGATCGTCCTGAGGGAATGGGTAGAGCTGTTCAATACGGACAATCACCGTATCAATCAGCCCATCCGTTCTCTTCTTTTCCAGCAGGTCATAATACACCTTGCCTGAGCACATAATCATCCGGGTGATTGCTGATGGTTCGTGTCCGTCAACCTCAGGGATAATCGTCTGGAAACTGCCCTCTGCCAACTCTTCCAGAGATGAGGTGGCCTGTTTGTGACGGAGTAAGCTCTTGGGGGTAAATGCTACCAGTGGCTTACGCAACGGACGAAGCACCTGACGTCTCAACATATGGAACACCTGGGCTGGCGTCGTGGGAACGCAAACCTGAATATTGTGTTCTGCACACAGCTGCAAAAAGCGCTCAAGCCGGGCAGATGAGTGTTCAGGTCCCTGACCTTCATAGCCATGGGGCAGCAGCATGGTAAGGCCTGACAAACGCCCCCACTTGTGCTCACCACTGGAGATAAACTGGTCAATAACCACCTGTGCACCATTGGCAAAATCACCAAACTGGGCTTCCCAGATAACCAGTGCATTGGGCGTCGTTGCGGCATAGCCGTACTCAAAAGCCAGAACCGCTTCCTCTGACAGGAACGAGTCCCAGATCTGGAATCGAGGTTGATCCGGAGAAAGCCTTGCCAGGTTAACCAGAGTCGAGCCGTCTTTCTGATTGTGAAATACTGCATGACGGTGAGAAAAGGTTCCCCGACCCACATCCTGCCCGGTAATCCTGACTTCACTGCCTTCCATCAACAGTGACGCATAAGCCAGCAGTTCAGCACAGCCCCAGTTAATCGGCAGGGCACCTGCCGCCATTTTGCGACGATCCTCAACGATCTTGCTGACCTGGCGCTGCAGCACAAAGCCTTCGGGAATTTCACACAGCTTCTGGCCTAAAGACTGTAATGTCCCTACTGCCACCCGGGTATCATGACGGGCGGTCCATTCGTGACCAAGATAAGGAGACCAGTCGACAAAGAGTTCCTTATTAGGTTCTTTTACCAGGGCCTTAACCACATGCTCACCATTGTCGAGAGCATTACGGAAACTTTCTACCAGTTCTTTATCAGCCGCCTCACTGATCACCCCTTCGCCCAGCAGAACCTTTGCATAGAGATCCCGGGTGGTCATATGGGATTTAATCTTGCTGTACATCATCGGCTGAGTGGCAGAGGGCTCATCCGCCTCATTGTGGCCACGACGACGGTAACAGACCAGGTCTACGACAATGTCCTTATGGAACTCCATCCGGTAATCAAGGGCCAGTTTGGTGGCAAACTGGACCGCTTCAGGATCGTCACCATTAACATGAAGGATCGGTGCCCCGACAATCTTGGCCACATCGGTGCAGTATTCCGTAGAGCGGGCATCCTCCCGGAAACTGGTGGTAAAGCCAACCTGGTTGTTAATAATGATATGAATGGTGCCGCCGGTTTTGTAGGCACGGGTCTGGGACATCTGCAGGGTTTCCATCACAACCCCCTGCCCGGAAAAAGCGGCATCGCCATGAATGGCAATGGGCACAACCTGGTTGCCCACTGAATCCTTACGACGGTCCTGACGGGCTTTGACGGAGCCCTCAACGACCGGGGTAACAATTTCCAGGTGCGAGGGGTTGAACATCAGCGCAAGATGTACCTCACCACCCGGCGTCATCAC
Source organism: Endozoicomonas sp. ONNA2 (assembly GCF_024606365.1). Classification (GTDB taxonomy): domain Bacteria; phylum Pseudomonadota; class Gammaproteobacteria; order Pseudomonadales; family Endozoicomonadaceae; genus Endozoicomonas. Next base: position 8,747 of record NZ_JAHHPO010001021.1, on the reverse strand, counting down.
ATTAGAAGAAAAGCCCTGATGGTATTTCACATCACCGGAACCCCGTTCAACCAGTCTCTTGCCTTCAAATTCGTCAAACAGATCACCGGGCTTCTTGCCCAGAATATTGACCAGAACGTTCAACCGGCCACGGTGGGCCATACCGATCACCAGCTCTTTGGAGCCATAGGAACCGGTGCGCTGAATAATCTCATCCAGCATGGGGATCAGAGACTCTCCGCCTTCCAGGCCAAACCGCTTGGTTCCGGGATATTTTGTCCCCAGGTATTTTTCGAGACCTTCTGCTGCGGTCAATCGTTCCAGTAAGTGAAGTTTGGCTTCAACTCCGACTTCCGGCCGGCTGCGAACACTTTCCATGCGACTCTGGAACCAGCGACGCTCCTCTGTCTGGGGAATGTGCATATACTCAACACCGATTGACTGGCAATAGGTGGCTTTCAAGGCATCGTAGATTTCCCGAAGAGAAGCGTATTCTTTGCCAATAAACAGCGTTGAAGTCTGGAATTCGGTATCGAGATCCGCTTCACTAAGACCGTGATATGCCAGTGACAGATCAGGAAATTCTTCCCGTTTCATCACCCCGAGAGGGTCGATAGCCGCCTGTTGATGGCCACGGATCCGAAAAGCGCTGATCAGGCGCAAAACCTGAACCTGCTTGCGTTCATGATCGCTGGATACGGATGATACCTGAATCGGGCGGGTAGTCTGGCGCTGACGCGCCATCAGGATAAAATTCTCCTGGATGGTAGAATGCGGGACGTCTGCTCCTCCACCGCTGACCGGGGGCAACTTTTCGAAATAGTCTCGCCACTGCACCTCAACACAATTGGGGTCTCGCAGATAACGTTCGTACATATCCTCGACGTATGCAGCATTTCCCCCTGCAATGTGGGATGAACTCCACATCCGCTGCATTACACCTTCTTGCATGATTATTACCCCGTGAGTCTGGGGCTTATCTCGGGAAATCTGCTTTTTCCACCCTGCCTGGCCGAAAAACAGAGGTCACTGATGGTATTTATCTTCAGTCAGTGAACAGTCCCCCTCAGATAGGATCGGATGTTTTCCGACCGCCCCTGCTGGTTCAAGCTATTGCTGCTCCATGATTCCGTATGGAAGCAGCACAATTTATTTAAAATACATTTATACTATGTTGCACTTTTAAACAACATCTGCCTGATATGCCCAATGGCCCGTGTTGGGTTTAAACCTTTGGGGCAAACATTGACACAGTTCATGATACCCCGACAGCGGAAAACACTGAACGGGTCATCAAGATCCGCCAGACGTTCCTCGGTTGCTGTATCCCTGCTATCGGCAAGAAAACGATAAGCTTGCAACAGGCCGGAAGGCCCAACAAATTTGTCCGGATTCCACCAGAAGGAGGGGCAGGCAGTGGAGCAACAGGCACAGAGAATACACTCATAAAGCCCGTCCAGTTTCTCCCTGTCTTCAGGGGACTGGAGGCGTTCAATGGCTGGTGCTGGCGTATCGTTAATCAGGTATGGCTTAATTTTTTCGTACTGTTTATAAAACAGGCTCATATCGACCACCAAGTCCCTGATCACCGGTAATCCGGGCAGCGGGCGAACCACCAGCTTATTCCCCTTGACAGCTTCAGACAAAGGCGTAATGCAGGCCAGACCATTGGTACCGCCAATACTCAAGCCGTCAGAGCCACAAACCCCCTCTCGACAGGAACGTCGATAAACCAGTGTTGGATCCTGTTCCTTAATCAGATTGAGAACGTCCAGAACCATCAGGTCCTTACCTTCCGGGATAGCGACGTCAAAGTCCATCATATAGGGCTTTTTGTCGGTTTCTGGGTTATAGCGATAGATACTTACCTTCATAAGCCTCTCCCTCAGTAGCTTCTTGCCTTGGGAGGAAAAGCCTCCATTGTTGCCGGAGCGAAGTTAACGGCACGCTTGCTGACTGATTTTTCCATCGGTGAATAAAGCGAGTGCGCCAGCCAGTTTTCATCATCCCGCTCCTGATAATCATTACGGGCATGAGCACCACGAGACTCTGTTCTGGCCTCGGCTGAAATAGCCGTTGCATAAGCCACCTGATACAGGTTTTCCAGCTCAAGCGCTTCAACCCTGGCTGTGTTAAATGCCTGACTCTTGTCCACCAAATTAAGGTTGGTCAGCCGCTCACCCAACTCATCCAGCAGCCTGAGACCTTTCTGCATGCTCTCACCTTCACGGAACACACCAAAATAGAGCTGCATGGTGCTCTGCAGGTCAGCACGCACACTAGCAACGCTTTCACCACTACTTGACTGGTTCAGGCGATCAAGTCTGGATAAGGCTGCCTCCACATCACTGTTTGAGGCACCCACAGAATCAAAGCCATCTTTCAGGTTTTTCTCAATCTGCAGACCTGCAGAGCGGCCAAAGACCACCAGATCCAGCAGAGAGTTACCGCCCAAACGGTTGGCACCATGAACAGAAACACAGGCGGCCTCACCACAGGCATAAAGACCTTCAATCACTTGATCATTGCCCGCCTCATCCTGACGAAGAGCCTGGCCACCAACATTGGTTGGAATCCCCCCCATCATATAGTGACAGGTGGGTACCACAGGCACCGGCACTTTTACAGGATCCGCATGAGCAAAGGTTTTAGACAACTCACAAATACCGGGCAGACGCAGGTTCAATGTCTCTTCACCGAGATGATCCAGCTTCAGGAGAACGTGATCCTTGTTGGGACCACAACCACGTCCTTCGAGAATCTCGATGACCATAGAACGGGCAACGACATCCCGGCCGGCCAAGTCTTTGGCGTTAGGCGCGTAACGTTCCATGAAGCGTTCGCCTTCACTATTAATCAGGTAACCACCTTCGCCCCGACAACCCTCTGTGACCAGCACGCCGGCACCATGAATACCCGTGGGGTGGAACTGCCACATCTCCATATCCTGCATAGGATATCCAGCACGCAGGGCCATACCGATACCGTCACCGGTATTGATCAGGGCATTGGTGGTAGACGCGTAAATACGTCCTGCACCACCGGTGGCCATAACTGTTGCTTTTGCCTTGATATAAACGGTTTCGCCGCTTTCGATATCAATAGCAATAACACCGGCAACCTGATCTTTTTGATTTTTTACCAGATCAACGGCATACCACTCGTTAAGAAAGGTAGTGCCATCTTTCAAGTTAGCCTGATACAGCGTGTGCAACAGCGCATGGCCTGTACGATCTGCCGCCGCACAGGTTCTGGCAGCCTGACCACCTTGACCAAACGCTTTGGACTGCCCCCCGAATGGACGCTGGTAAATTCGCCCCTCTTCAGTCCGGGAGAATGGCAACCCCATATGCTCCAGCTCGAAAACCGCTTGCGGACCCACCGAGCACATATACTCAATAGCATCCTGGTCACCAATGTAGTCAGAGCCTTTCACCGTATCGAACATGTGCCAGCGCCAGTCATCTTGCGGATCCGCACTGGCAATAGCACAGGTAATACCACCTTGGGCAGATACCGTGTGAGAACGGGTAGGAAATACTTTACTGACGCAGGCCGTTTTAATTCCGGCCCGGGTAAGCTGGAGCGCGGCACGCATGCCTGCCCCACCACCCCCTATCACGATGGCATCATAGGCAAGGGTACGAAGTGCTGACATCGGTTAAAGCCCCCAAAGAATTTGCACGCCCCAGATCACATAACTAAACAGGGCAATAAAGCACACAACCTGCAAAGGAAAACGGATGAGAACGGACCTGGTGCCAAAAGCACGATCATTAAGATAGTCAGTGGTAATTGTCCACATACCGATCCAAGCATGAGCAAGAATAGAAATCAGCGCCAGCAAAGTAAAAATTCGCATCCATGTTTCATCAAAAAGCCCGGCCCACTGGTCAAACTGAAGACCTGGATTGACGACCAAATAGCCAAGCAGGAACACTGAATAGGCACCAAGCACCACTGCCGTCAGTCTTTGCAGCATCCAGTCATAAAGCCCACTGCGGGACAAATTGGTGATATTGGTTACCATACCCAGACCCCCGCAAGGATAATCAGCACAATTGACAGAACCAGAGTAATAATGGCACCCAGACTTCCTGACTCTTTGCCATCACCCACATCCACATCCATCAAAAGATGTTTCAGTCCAGCAATTAAATGATAAATCAAGGCAGACAGGATGCCCCAGTTTATAAATTTAGCCAGGGGAGCTGTAAGCAAGACTTTAAGTGCGCCAAAAGACTCCTCGGAGGCAAGCGACAATTCCAGCCCATACAGAAGAAAACCCAAACCAATAAAAAGAAGGACACCCGAAATGCGGTGCAATATCGAGGTGTATGCAGGCAGGGGTAGTTTGATTGTTGTTATATCGAGATTTACAGGTCTTTTGCTATTCACTCTTTTGCCCCAACGTTCGCTGGCGTACACAGCAGAATCAGCGATAACATCCAGGTTCTCTGGAACCTATGACAAGCAAGTGGAGAAACCCTTAATGAAAAATAGACGATTTCCCCTCATTACCAAGCCGGAGGTCCGAAGAACCCGTCCTTACGGCTCAGGGATAAGAGTATATACACTCTAACCGGTAATTACAATTGCTCACCTTATTAAGTACTTACTCCAGAAACACCTGGCCGAATTCATGCGAGTAATTACGGATTGGATTCATAATCAGTTCGTTTGACAAAAAAATTTATCTCTCTATAGTGGTCAAATCGTAAAAGGGGCCTACTACATCTGCTTCGAGTATATTTCGAACAGCCCCAACTTTATTTGTGATTTTTACGGCCTCATTTTTTTGTAAAAAGCATTCAATTAAAGTAACTATAACGAGACCAAACGGCATGACAGGAGGCCATAAATGGCTGACAAGAAAGCTCTACTCTCCATTGACGGCACGGACCAGACTCTGGAGTTACCCATCTATTCAGGCTCTCTTGGGCCTGATGTTGTTGATGTCAGGGGGCTGACTTCCAATGGTTTGTTCACCTACGATCCCGGGTTTGTTTCAACTGCATCCTGTGAGTCCAAAATCACTTTCATTGATGGCGACAAGGGTATTCTCCTGCATCGTGGTTATCCAATTGAACAGCTGGCTGAACAGTCTGATTATCTGGAAACCTGCTACCTGCTGCTGTACGGGGATCTCCCAAACCGTCAGGAAAAAGAGAAGTTTGAAAACACCATCATGCGTCACACCATGCTCCATGAACAGATGAGCGATCTGTTCTCCGGATTTCGCCGTGATGCACATCCAATGGCGGTTATGTGTGGTGTTGTCGGTGCCCTGTCGGCGTTCTATCACGACTCCCTGGACATCACCAATGAGTTACATCGTGAAATTTGCGCCTATCGCCTGATTTCCAAAATGCCTACGCTTGCGGCCATGGCCTATAAATATTCTGTTGGCCAGCCGTTTGTTTACCCGCGAAACGACCTGAGTTACGGTGGCAACTTCCTCCATATGATGTTTGCTACGCCCTGCGAGGATTACGAAGTCAAGCCTGTCCTGGCCAAGGCAATGGATCGAATTTTCTTGCTCCATGCGGACCACGAACAGAATGCATCCACATCAACTGTGCGGCTCGCAGGCTCTTCCGGTGCCAACCCATTTGCCTGCATTGCGGCCGGTATTGCTGCGCTTTGGGGTCCTGCCCATGGCGGCGCCAATGAAGCCGTGTTGGTGATGTTGAACGAGATAGGCAATGAAGCCAATATCGATGAGTATATTGCCAAAGCCAAAGACAAAGACGACGTCTTCCGTTTGATGGGTTTTGGACACCGCGTTTACAAGAACTTTGACCCTCGCGCCAAAGTAATGAAGCAAACCTGCGATGAAGTCCTGAGTGAACTGGGTCTTGAAGATGATCCTCTCTTCAGGATTGCCAAGCGTCTGGAGAAGCTTGCTCTGGAGGATGAGTACTTTATCCAGAAGAAGCTCTACCCTAATGTGGATTTTTACTCCGGAATTATTCTCAAGGCTCTGGGTATTCCGACAGAGATGTTTACCGTAATCTTTGCCACCGGTCGTACTCCTGGATGGATTGCTCACTGGCATGAGATGATCAGTGGTGAGTACCGTATCGGGCGACCTCGTCAGCTGTACACCGGTGAAACAAAACGCGACTATTTACCCTTGGCTAAACGCGGTTAACCCTCTCCTCTCTTTTTCTTTCCCGGTGTCACTGGCACAAGTGATTCCGGGTTTGACCACTTCCTTTTATTCATTGTCAAAACTCATTTAAGTTATAATCAGTTACTCTAATCTTATAAAGCCAACTACCTACAACCCATCCTCTATCTGGTCACGGCCAATGCTTCTGTTATTAAACCTGAGATTGCCTTAATGAAATTGCCCACAGAACTGAAACTTATTACTGCAAAACCGTTTGGCATTGACATCGAATTGGCCTACGCAACCAGCAACAATTTTACCGGACATGCGATTTATAAAAGTCACGACTGTTATCTTCACCCTTTGGCTGCCCAAGGAATCAAACATGCTTCAGCGTTATTGCGTCCTCTGAATTTGAAGTTGAAAGTATGGGATGCTTTCAGACCAAAAACAGCCCAGGCAGAATTATTCCGGTGTTTCCCTGATCCTGATTACGTTTCCGACCCGGAAACCGGTTTGTGCAGCCACTGCCGGGGGATAGCAGTTGACCTCACGATTATTGATCACTTCGGCCATGAGCTTGAGATGGGAACGCCATTTGATGACTTTCGCCCTCAGGCGCACCATGGCAATAAACAGGTTTCCGAGTTGGCACAGCGCAACCGTTTACTTTTGGCTGGCGTCATGAATATTGTCGGCTTTGATCCTATTGATACTGAATGGTGGCACTATCAACTGCCTGACGCCATGGACTACCCGATTATTAAACCAGAGCAGATCCCTCCCATATCGCACTAAAAAAATGGCAACTAATGAAATAGCAACTATGCTTCCCATTTGCCTTGGTATGGAGACTCTAATGATGACAATAAAGAATATCGGCAACCTGTTTCTACTTAGCGAAAAACACCACTTGCTAACCCTTGATATTATCTATGCCAGTAGCAACAACTTTACGGGGAAACCTATTTACAAAAGCAACCAATGCTACCTGCATAATGACGCTTTGGTGTGTCTGTTAAAAGCGATTGAACTGCTCAAACCACTGAATCTCAGGCTCAAAATATGGGATGCATTTCGTCCATTGTCAGCCCAGAAAATCCTGTTTAAACAGATGCCAAACCCCGACTATGTTGGTAACCCTGAATCCGACCCATGCCCGCACTGCAGAGGCGTTGCGGTAGATCTCACCATCACCGACCGGTTTGGCAGAGAGCTTGAAATGGGTAGTCAATTTGATGACTTTCGCCCGCTGGCTCACCATGGCAACGATCAGATTTCCAATGAAGCACAACGTAACCGATTTCTGTTGGCAGGCGTGATGAATATTGCTGGTTTTAAACCCCTGAGAACCGAGTGGTGGCATTACCAGCTACCCAACCTGGATAGCTATCCCTTGATTACTGAAGATGAAATACCTGAAGGGTTATTGTAAATATTAACGTATCCAGTTCTACTTTGGTTTTCAGGACAATAAATAGCCGCGATCATCAGGAAACGGGCGCATACTTGTGGGCAATTGGGTCAGTAATCACAACCGTATCACCACGAAGCATAAAGTTACCGCCGTGAAGGTCCATTGAGCCCACCCCTGATAGTTGGGTCAATACGTCAAAGAGTGTTTGCAGAAAGTCATCGTGGGATTCAATGATATTATCATCAACAACATCTTCAATATTGTTGCTCTCCTCACGTTTAACCAGATCAGCGCTTGATACTTTAATCTTCTCAACAAACACTTCCAGTGTTTTGATTTCTTCTGAAAACTCAGAGTTATCCAGGCCAAAAGATTGCATAACTGCCATGCAAGCACCCCATAAAAGGCCAAAGTCATAGTCATGAAATTGGTGGGGCTGCGTTGCCCGTGATCCATCATCAGTAAAACCTGAAAGACGCTCAACCACATATACGCGAACCAAGATCCCACAGGGCAATGCAATGACATCTTCACGATGAATAACCGGCAGGTGCGGATTACTCTTATTTTCCGGTTTCATACACCATCGAGCAAAGAGGTAATAACCATCTTTCTTGTCAGGACACACCTTTACCACCTTGTCCGGTTCATCGGGGATGTGGTAAACCGTGGCATAAACCCCCTGTGCAAAAGGGTCAAGCTCTGAACATCGGTCCAGATATTGTGCAATATCCTGCTTGTCTCTGATTTCATTCTGTTCGACAAGCGTTTTTATTTCCTGGATTGCTTCCGAGTAAATTTTCATTTTTATAGTATTTCCATGGCCATTCAGGCGCAGGAATATCCGTGTTTTTATTTGTTTTTAGCCACAACACTTTATCTTATCACTGCCAGGCCAGTCATATAGTTATTGAGAAATTGCACTTGGTGTTAATTAATCACAGCCTTCCGGATTGAGCGGGGCATGGCTTATGCAAGCCCGGAAGGCTGGCCGAGAATAGACCGTCGTAATGCGGATGCGACAAATTGGTCTAAAATTTCGTTTTATTTGGCAAATAGCCCCACTATTCACCTCACAAACAAAATTTTTAGTAAACAGAACCACTATTCACTAAAAATTTCCGACTTTTTAACCTCAATTTTCTGCCATCCTCGCTACGGGCGCTATTCTCGAACAGCCTCCTAGTACTTCGTTTTTTCCCACCTGCAAGCTTGCCATCCAGTCTATCCTGATAC
>NZ_JAHHPO010001020.1 GCF_024606365.1 Endozoicomonas sp. ONNA2 | reverse complement strand
AGTGCCGGCACAAGGAGTCAGAAATATATGATTTCATATGGTTAGCTACTTATGCCCTTGATGTTGCAGTTGAGCCCTCATAATGTGCCACAACTCTATCAGCAAGATCGGACCGTTCAAAGCCATTGCCGTTACACGCCTCCAGCACCAGATTGTAAACTTTTGCGATCAGATAGGGTGTAAAGTAGGCTGCCACGGCGAATCCAGCAAAGGACCCAACGCTGGAACCAATCACGCCACCAAGAAAAAGACCTCCCGGTCCGGCTATCGCCCCTAAGCCTGCACCAATAGAGCCCAGAAGGAAAGCACCAAAGGACGCGGCAGCCGGAATAATAAATAACACTGCTGCAGCGCCCATCGCGATCGCTGACAATGTGGCCAGAGTACGCTCGGTTTTTCGGGTTTCCAGTGGCCGAGCCTCATACCCTTTTTCTCCTTGAGGTATTTTGGGGCTTTCAACAAAGTGGTGCGGGATGATAGTTACACTTGTGCCATAAAGTTTGCCTTCATCTTCGGAAAAACCGACGGCTGGATTAGCTCCTTGATAAGTTTCTGGATGATATCCTTGAAAACCTCCTCCGCTCTTAAATGCGTCCATATTAAACCTCCATTTGTCTAGATTGACGTGTAATGTTTTGCTAGTGGTAAATTGTTATCTATACCCTTGTTTAAAGAACTAATGTACATAATGATATTGACTTGGATAATTTCTTCAATAACGTGTTTGTTAGAGTTACGAACATCCAGTGAGTGCAATGCAGCATTGGGCTGAAACAGAAATTGATCTAATGAATAAAAAATACCAACAATAAGAAAAACCAAAAAAAACGGAGCATTAAAAAATGGCTGCAGTCATTGCAGCTATTTTTTATCTACAGCGCCCTGACCGCCTCCAGTTGTTCTTGCAGCCTGACCCGGGCGGCCCGGGCGTCAGCCAGCCTGGCTTGCTCCTTTTCTACCACGTCGGCCGGTGCCTTGCTGATGAATTTCTCATTGTTTAACTTACTTTCAAAGCGGGCAACTTCTTTGGCCAACCGCTCAATTTCCTTATTAAGCCGGGCAGACTCTTTTTCCTTGTCGATCAGGCCAGCCATCGGTACCAGGACTTCCATGGAGCCTACCAGCTGAGTAGTTGCCATCGGCGCTTCGTCACCGACGGCCAGAATCTTGATGTCTTCCAGTTTGGCCAGATACTTCAGGAAGTTCTGATTGGCATTCAGGCGGGCAACATCGTCTGCAGAAGTGTGACGCAGCAGTACGTTCAGCAGCTTGCCCGGGCCAATATTCAGCTCGGCACGAATGTTACGGATACCGGTGATAAACGACTTGAGCCATTCGATATCACGCTCAGCGGTTTCATCAAGGCGGGCCGGGTCAGAGACGGGGTAGTTCTGCAGCATCAGGGTGTCACCCTCAACGCCAGCGCCTTGCTTGATGTTCTGCCAGATCGCTTCCGTGATAAAAGGCATAAACGGATGGGCCAGACGCATGATGGTTTCCAGAACCCGAACCAGTGTCCGACGGGTGCCACGCTTGCGTCTTGCCAGCGTTTCGGAGGCTTCCGACGTTCTGTCGACACTCGAACCTCCCTGTTCATCGGTCGCTCCCGACGTCCTGTCTCCTGCGACACTCGAACCTCCCTGTTCATCGGTCCACAATACCGGCTTGGACAGTTCCAGATACCACGCACAGTACTCATTCCAGATAAAGTCGTAGAGATTTTGGGCGGCGTGATCGAGACGGAATTCCGCCAGGTTCTTGTCAATCTGGGCTGCAACCCGTTGCAGTCGGGAAATAATCCAGCGATCGGCCAGAGTCAGTTCAACGGGGTCATCACTGTTGCCACAATCTTGACCATCCGTGTGCATTTTCACGTAGTTGGCGGCGTTCCAGATCTTGTTGCAGAAGTTCCGGTAACCCTCCAGGCGGTTCATATCCCAGTTGATATCACGGCCGGTGGAGGCCAGTGAGTACAGGGTGAATCGCAAGGCATCGGTACCGTGGGCAGCAATACCGTCGGGGAAGGTGCTGCGGGTACGCTTCCCGATCTTCTTCGCCAGTTGCGGCTGCATCATATTGCCGCAGCGTTTTTCCACCAGGGATTCCAGGTCGATACCGTCAATCATATCCAGAGGGTCGAGGACGTTACCCTTGGATTTGGACATCTTGTCGCCATGTTCATCACGGATCAGGCCAGTCACGTAAACGTGCCTGAACGGCACCTGTGGCTTGCCGTCATCATCCTTGATGAAGTGCATGGTCATCATGATCATTCGGGCTACCCAGAAGAAGATGATGTCAAAACCGGTGACCAGCACGTCGGTGGGGTGGAAGGTGTGCAGGCGATCGGTCTGTTCTGGCCAGCCCAGGGTGGCAAAAGTCCACAGTGCCGAAGAGAACCAGGTATCGAGCACATCGTCATCCTGCGTCAGGACAACCGGCGTCGGGATGTTATGTTTTGCCCGGACTTCCGCTTCATTGCGACCAACATAAATGTTGCCGGCATCGTCATACCAGGCAGGAATGCGGTGGCCCCACCAGAGCTGACGGGAGATACACCAGTCCTGAATATCGCGCATCCAGGCGAAGTACATGTTCTCGTACTGTTTGGGTACAAACTGAATTCGGCCATCTTTCACCGCGGCAATGGCAGGCCCGGCCAGCGGTGCCGCGCGGACAAACCACTGGTCCGTCAGCAGCGGCTCAATAACCACACCGGAACGGTCACCGTAGGGCACCATCAGGGTATGGTCATCAATTTTTTCCAACAGACCCAGGGCCTCCAGGTCAGCAACTATTTGTTTGCGGGCAGCAAAGCGTTCCATGCCCCGGTAGGCTTGTGGTATGGCAGTATCGATGGATGGGTTTATCGTACCATCGATATGGCAGGCTTCACCCTGTTGGCGGATATCGCCGTTCTGGGTCATCACATTGATCATTGGCAGGTTGCAGCGTTTGCCCACTTCATGGTCGTTAAAGTCGTGGGCCGGGGTGATTTTTACGCAGCCAGAGCCTTTTTTCATATCGGCGTGTTCATCAGCGACAATCGGGATGCGACGGTTGACCAGGGGCAGGATAACGGTTTTACCGATCAGGGCCCGGTAACGCTCATCTGCCGGGTTAACCGCCACACCGGTATCACCCAGCCG
>NZ_JAHHPO010001019.1 GCF_024606365.1 Endozoicomonas sp. ONNA2 | reverse complement strand
AAGTAAGGCACCGGTAATCAAAAGTAAGGCACCAGTAACGGTGGACTTTATCATTGCTCCCGAGCAAAGCTATTTTACCCGACTGAGACCGGGCGAGTGGCTGACATTATCAGAGGGATTGTGCAGTCAACGGCTTGCAGATCTGCTGGAAGAACAGATTTTTTACCCCAAAACCAACACCTGCAAAGCCTATGCAGAGCTATGTGACATCAATGGGGTCCTGGATATCCCGCAGCGACTCAGGGCGTTGATGGATTGGCTGGCTACATTTTCTGACAGCAAAAATGTAACCGGACAAGATGAACAGCTGTTGCTGAATATGCTCAGGGAGAAACAAGGGGTTTGCCGACACAAGGCGCTGATCTTTCAGGTGCTCTGCCTCTATTGGGGTATTCCTGCCCGGCAAGTAGACAATGTTTCGCACCGTTTTGTTGAGATCAGCCCCGATGGCGGCCACACCTGGCGACAATACCAACTCGGTGGTGGTGGACGGTCCACTGCAGATATCACAGAACCCGACTTGGGGGAGTACCGTCAAACAGACTTTTCCGGGCAAGGGGGGGTTGTCCATTACAACCAATTGATCGATTTAGCGGGAGCTCCGCCGGAGCTCAAAATTAACTATTGTCTTGTTCGTCTTACATATGAATTACAGCCAGGCATAAACGGCTCAGTTTCGACTGAGCTTATGCACATATTTAAAGATAGCTACTCTGCATTCAACAGAGGGCCTGTAGACTCCAACGGTTTGCCGGATTATTGGGGGATACTATTATCGCCACAAATGTTTTACCGGTTTGGTGAAAACATACAAGATTGGGAACATATCATAGAAAAAAGCGCTTGGTATATGGCGGATGCTGAAGGCAAAATCGCCGGGAAACAATTTTTATTTACCAGGTGTCTGCCGGAATTATGCAACCTGTTGCATACACAAAAGCCTGATGTGCACTATTTGAACTGGCTATGTGATCTTTACCGCTCAGCGCCCCAATTTCTGAAATATGTACTATTGGCTATCTTACAGACGTTCTCTGGGTCCTGTGACTCCTGTCAGTTAAATGACCGGGTAAAATTAATGCTTGGGACTTATCCTCTAAGCCCCCTGGAAACTGACTTGGATACAAGTGAAGAACAAGGCATTAACAGCGAAGGATGTTCAGAACGTTGCTCAAAGTTTATAAAAACGATGACCATGAGCCGCTCACTTTTGCAGCGACTATCGCAGCCCCGCGTCCATCAACAACGCCATTACCAGCCTGTGGGCAATAGCATTATCATCCCTGAAAAACTTATGTCCGGCGAGGCTG
>NZ_JAHHPO010001018.1 GCF_024606365.1 Endozoicomonas sp. ONNA2 | reverse complement strand
ATACAAACGTATAGATCCTTAAATCATAGAAAGGTTTCATAATTTTTCCTGATTAGCGCTATTGAATCAATAAAGAAAAGTCAGGATCAGCGATTGCGTCCTTATTGATGCAGGTCAACAGGCAATAAATAAGTAGGTGGTAGTTTGCTACCGTATATTTTGATCAATTGATCAGTAAATAATTCCATCCCCTGGTAACTAAGGCTTAGGGGGCACTCTATCCTCATGAATTGTCCGAGAAAAATATATAAAAACAAACTTCGACCTACTTATGGCTGTTGAGGGGATAATAACGGTTTAGGTTGCCCTCCTGTCGAGGACATTTCACAATGCCAATAAAAAAATATGGCTTACACCAATCCTGGCACCCTGATCACCAAAGCCATAAACCGGTGGTCCGGCATTCCGGTGGTCCGGCATTCCGGTGGTCCGGCATTCCGATGGTCCGGCATTCCGATGGTCCGGCATTCCGATGGTCCGGCATTCCGGTGGTCGCTACCTGGGCGGCCCCACCCATCTCCACCTAAGCTCTGCGAGCTATAGGTGGAGAATTCCGCGAGTTTCGTTAAATATCGAGTTCAATGGCTTATACAGCAAGCGGCTGCCCCCTATTGTTATTTTCTTTTTTTCCTGCGCCCCGGATTAAGCGTGTTAGACAAATGGTCACGCTGTTCACGCAGGTATTCTGCCGTCTTATAGCGTTCACCCTGCACTGCTTCAGATATCAGGGGAGTGTAGTCACTGGGTGCCCTGATGCAATCGCCCTTCTGCAGCAGCTCCTGGACCAGTGTCGTGAGCCCACCCCAGGCGGCGGCTTGTATCAGGGCTCCGGGCTTTTTGCTGTTTGTTTCAAAGGTTGCGCCCGCACTGCGCAAGTACTGCACCATATCATAGCGGCCAGCGCTGGCAGCCCAATAGATCGGGGTGTCTCTGCCAGTACCGTTGGCATTCACATCCACCCCCTGTTGAAGCAAATACTTGACCAGTTCACAGTCTCCGGCCTTGGCCGCAGCACAGATTGGTGTGTTGCTGCCTGAACTGAAGGCATTGACGTTGGCACCCTGGTCAACCAGAAACTTCACGATATCACGGTGGCGGTTGCGGGCTGCTATGTAGATCGGGGTATCAACACCTTTTCTGCAACCGTCAATGTCAGCCCCCTTCTCAACCAGCAATGACACTATATCAAGGTGACCCGATTCAGCCGCCACGCGCAGAGGTCTGTGACTGTAGCTGTCTTCAGGGCCGTTGACGTCGACACCGTGTTCAATCAAATACTCTACGACATCAATTTGCCCTCTTTGGATGGCATTAGCGATCAGAGTACTGCCGTTTACGGAGGTATCTACACTGACACCGGCTTCACCAACAAGGTAACTGACCACATCAACATGGCCATTTCTGGCTGCTTCCATGATCGGGGAAGGAACACGTCCGTCAGTCATTGCGCCTGCCTGGTGCAAAAAGCGCACCAGCCCAAGATGGCCATGGCCGGCTGCAGTGGCAATGGGTGTTTCACTCTCGCCCTGCAAATTGATATCTGCCCCCTGTTCAAGCATTGCTTTTATGGCCTCAATGTTGTTTGTCCTGGCCGCCTCTATCAGTTGCTCGCTCAGCAGTTCGGAGGTGTCTGCAAAGTTGGCTCGTGCAGCCGCGGTTTCGACGTTTTTTTCAGATACGGTGATCTTTCTGGCTTTTGCCCCCTTTGTGGTCTGGCTGAAATGATCGGGTGGCAGCGGTGTTTGGCGTTTTGCTTCGGGTTTTTGACGTTTTCTTTTTTTGTTTTCGGGTGGAGCGGGTGGGGATGAAAAACCGGCTGTAGCAGGGCAGTTAGCATTGGTATCCATAGTCGTGAAAGCTCTGATGGTGTTTGATGGTTTTTAGAACTTAGACAACCAAATTTCGTTTTTGATCCCGGCACCACAAAAAAAGATTATTTGTATCTTTCGATTTGTTTCTTTCGATTTTACCATCCCAATTCTACCAGAATTGCAATGATCCAGCGTATTAGCCTTATTTTCCGAACGCCGTCACCTGAACGATTACCAGAGAGGACCCACAGCACCGAGCCTCAAGGAACTGAGCGCCATATTCGTGAGGAATCCGGAGGGCCCGATCCACAGCTCTGGTAGCTCTGAAAACGGAAGGATTGGCGCTTTCAAACATGTCGTCGTCTGATGAACTGGACAAGTCTGACGAACTGGACAAATAACTTTTTTGACTCGGACTGAGCAGTAATCCTCCATGGCTGAGACCGAACTGGGTTGCTACAGCCAGAACTATTTCCTGTGTCAGATGAAGACACTGTCAATAGTAGCCCCTGAGACTGTTGCAGCTCATCGGCAGCTCATCGGGAAGGGTGTCCATCCTCGTAAAGTTGGCGGTCTCTCGCTCCCGAATATTAGTGCCCTCAAAGTGATTGCAAGCAGCATAAGCGCAGCCAATACCAATGCCAACAGTAGCGCCAACAGGTCCGCCGACATAGACACCTGCGAAGCCGACTACACAATAACCACACAGAGCTGATAAAGCACCGCCAAACGGTATAACCCATTTTGAAACAACGCCATCCGGACACTTACAGGCAGAATCCGATGCTCTGTGAGCCGCCGGCTGTGTTGTCACCGCTGGAAATGGAGCATTTAAGGTATTCATGTCTCTTCTCTCCTGAAAAAATAAGTTATTTATCGACTCCCATACAGTATGTTTATCCCATCCAATCACCTGGCCCTGAAAACAGGCAGGCTTCAGGCAAAGAAGTTATTCACTCAAGTAATGAGCCCTGAACAATCTCACCACACTGATCAGCCCTCTCACCGTCAATCAACAGTTCCCCTTCCTGTTCACCCTGCCCATCCAGAACCCGGTAGAGCAGAGAATAAGCAACCCGCCACTGCCCTTCTGACACCTGCAGGGTGACCGATTTAGTATTCAGACGGAGGACATGGCCAAAATGTTCCTCCCCATGCTTATCTTTAAAACCCAGCAGATCACCTACAGCAATGGCATGGCGACTCAGACCTTGTTGAGTTTCCTGATTAACGCGAGCATCGGCACCTTCAAGATTGAGCATGTAGTAGGGCACCGTCCAGCGTTTGCCATCGGTAAAATCCAGAACCAGTGCCCGCTTTTGCCTGAGCTGCAACACCTCGCAGTCACGCAGCGAATTGCTGTTACTGTCAAAATAGCTCAGCTTCTGCCCTATGGTCAGCGCAGCCTTGATCCGGCCAATACGCTCTGGCGACTGCAGCTCACTGCCGATCATGGCATTCAGCCGGAACAGATCAAAGGTGCTGGCCTGGTTCAGCGCTTCAAGCAGTTGGGCATAATCCATGGTTGGTTTAGCTGGAGGGTTACTGTTGTTCATCTGTCATCATTACTCCAGAAAAGGACATTCGACCATCATTATATTCTGAATTCAGGAGACTCACCTTCACCATAAAGCTCTCCCTTCAATCGGCTAACTACTGTGTAGTTGCACATATCAGACTCCACCATCCAACATCTCCCGCAAACTCTGCTGCATCGCCGCCTTAAACGCCGCATCCGTGGCCAGCAGCCGATACAGCTCCAGCTCATTGCGCCGGTTATTCAGCATCACCTCATCAAAAATCTTGTTAAAGGCCAAATCCCGGTTATGGCGATCATCGGTCCCCTGGTACTTGGCGGCAAAGTCCGGATGGTTACGAATACTGCTGGCCATGCTCATAAACTTCACCCGTTGTTCTTCCGGCGTGGCGGACCATCCCTGAAACCACCGCTCATTAAACGACTGAATAATAGCGTCCAGCGGGTCTTTTTCCTCCTCACTGCCATGGGCTCCCCGTAAATTCGGGTTCTGGGGGTCAAGCTCGGTTTCGCTGGCATCCAGGGTAATGGCATGGTTCAGCTTTACCCGTTGCAGGCCGTAGGAGGACAGATCCACCGAGTTCAGCAACTCATCAATCTGGTCCGCCTCCGGGTCTTGCAGAACCAACTTGGGAATCAGGAACTTCAAAAACCAGAACAGCTTTTCCCAGGCGACGATCTCAAAGGGCATAATGGCCGCCATCTGACCGTAAATCTTCACGAACTGCTTGGCCTTGATCTTGAAATCCGCCTTGTCCAGCTCTTCCAGCTCCAGCTCACGATTAAAACGGTCCGCCGCCACATCAATAATCGGGCTTAACTGCTGGGCATCGGCATTATCAAAATACCGTTCAACAAACTGTTCCACCTCCGCCCACTCATACACCCCAACCTCATCCAGCACAGCCTTCAGTTCATGGAGCACGTTCACATCCGTCGCTTCCGAAAGACTGGTGGCCGTGTAAAACGGGTCAAAAGCCGCCTTGATATCCCCCACCTCGTTAAAGAAGTCCAGAATAAACAGGTCTTCCGTCTTCTTGTTCAGCTTGGGAGCCGCCCGGTTCAAACGGGACAGCGCCTGCACCGCCAGCACTCCCTGAAGCTTTTTATCCACATACATGGTGCACAGCTTGGGCTGGTCAAAGCCGGTCAGGTACTTGTTGGCCACCACCAGCAGCCGATAGTCGTCCGTATCAAACCGGTCACGGGTATCACTCTCGGAAAACCCGTTAATCTCCGGCTCGGAATACTCAATACCGTCCACCGCTTTACTGCCGGAAAAGGCAATCAACACCTTAAACGGCTGCCCCCGGTCCGCCAGCAGCCGGGTCAGGGCATGGTAATAGCGAATCGCCGACTCAATATTCTGGGTAATCACCATCCCCTTGGCCTTGCCCTTCAGCTTGTTTTTAGTGCTCACCACCTGCTCCATAAAGTGGTCCAGCATAATCTCAGCTTTCAGGTTAATGGTCTGCTGATGGCGCTCCACAAAGGCCTTCAGCTTCTTTTGTGCCTTGCGGGTATCAAACAGGGGGTTATCCTGAATGGACTTCTGAATCTCGTAGTAACTTTTGTAGGTGGTGTAATTGGCCAGCACATCGAGAATAAACCCTTCCTCAATGGCCTGCTTCATGGAGTAGAGGTGGAACGGGTGAAAACTGCCATCCGCCAGTCGTGTGCCAAATTTTTCCAGCGTCGTACTTTTCGGTGTGGCGGTAAAGGCAAAGTAGGAGGCATTGCCCCGCATTTTGCGCGAGCGCATCGCCTTGAGAATTTTATCCTGGGCATCCAGCGCCTCGTCATCCTCATTGCCCCCGGTGCCAATCGCCCGGTTCATATTGTCGTGGGCTGAACCACTCTGGGAGCTGTGGGCCTCATCAATAATCACCGCAAACCGGTTGTCGCTCAGGTCGCTGATGCCATCAATAATGAACGGGAATTTCTGAATGGTGGTAATAATAATCTTCTTGCCCTGCTCCAGGGCGGCCTTTAACTCCGCCGACTTATAAGCCGGTGCCAGAATATTTTTAACCTCCGAGAACTCTCTGATATTCTCCCGCAGTTGTTTATCCAGCAAGCGCCGGTCCGTCACCACAATCACCGAGTCAAACAACGGCTGGTCCACCGACCGGGCACCGGGCACCCCGTCATTGGCCGGATAGGCCTCAATCAACTGATACGCCGCCCAGGTGATGGAGTTGGATTTCCCGGAACCCGCCGAGTGCTGAATCAAATAGGTCTGGCCAACCCCCGCCCGTGCCGCGTGGGCCACCAGCCGACGGACCACATCCAGCTGGTGATAGCGGGGGAAAAACAGCGTGCGCCCGGGGAGCTTGTCTTTCTTGCTGCCATCGAGCCGGACAAAGTGCTGGATAATATTGGCGACACTCTCCCGGCGAAACACCTCTTGCCACAAATAGGCCGTTTTATGCCCCTTCGGATTGGGTGGATTCCCGGCCCCCAGGGCATACCCCCGGTTAAACGGCAGAAACCAGGTATGCTCACCGGCCAGTTTGGTGGTCATGTACACCTCATCGGTGTCTACCGCCATATGCACCAGACAACGGCCAAACTGCAATAACGGCTGGCTGATGTCCCGGTCCTGCCGGTACTGCTTCTGGCCATGGTAACGGGCGGTCTGTCCGGTCCACGGGTTCTTTAGCTCCAGGGTGGCAAAGGGCAGGCCGTTAATAAACAACACCTGATCAATGGCTTCCCGCCGGTTGGCCAGGGAATAATGCACCTGTCGGGTAGTGCTGAAAATATTGGCCGCAAACCGGGCTTTCACTTTCTCCGAGCTGCTGGCCAGCGGTGCCGGATAGAACAGCGTCAAATGAGCGTTATCCACATCCAGTCCTTTCTTCAGCAGATGCAGCAAGCCGTACTTCTTCACCAGCCGGTCATAGCGGTCGAGAATTTTCTGTTGCCAGTCCGCCCCGGATTTTTGCAGCTTTGCCAGTTCATCGCCCTGGGTCGCCTGCAGAAATGCCCAGAACTGTTTGTCATCCACAGCGTAATGGGCATTAAAATCCTGAGCATAACCCAGCCGGTAACCGTGGTTCGGTGCAGCGGTGGTAACCCCCTCTGCTACCCTGTCCCTGTGTTCAAGGCAGGTGCCGGTAAGCTGCTGTTCGATGGCGGCCTCAAGTGCCTGCTCGTTGGTTTGGCTGACCATAATCATCTCTCAATTGACACTGGAACCTCAGGGGTTACACTTCAGCTATGATAATCAGTTTCCTGCACAAAGGGTTGGAGCGGTTCTATCGTACCGGTAAAACCTCAGGAATACAGGCGCAACATGCCAGAAAATTGCAGCGCATTCTCACCAACCTGGACGAATTGGCGCATATTTCTGACATGGATTTTCCCGGCTACCGTCTGCACCAGCTGAAAGGAGAACGGCAAGGTATCTGGTCGGTCACCGTCAGTGGCAACTGGCGAGTGACCTTCCGACTGACTCAGGCCGGTGTCGAAATAGTCAACTATGAGGATTACCACTGATGGCCATGTACAACCCCGCTCACCCCGGTGAAATTCTGGGTGAAGATCTGCTGAAGCCGCTTGGACTTTCCGTTACCCAGGCGGCAGAACACCTGCGCGTCAGCCGTAAGACCCTGTCCAAAATCATCAACGGCCGGGGGGCGATTACCGCAGAAATGGCGTTGCGTCTGGAGAAGGTGTTTGGCAAACCCTCTGCCGACCATTGGCTGCGGATGCAAAATGCCCATGACCTCTGGCATCTCAAGCAGAGGGAGCTGGACGTTACCCCCTACCGGCCGGATGCCGCCTGATGCCCTCAGGCCACTTTGATTTTGCCGGTTACGGCGCTGTTGATCAGGGTGGCTTTGTACTCTTTTAGTCGTTCAATTTGTTGTTGGTGTAGGGTGATGGCTTTGTTGATTTTGGTGGACTCTGTTTCGATATGACACATTATTCGCTCCTGCTCTGCCCGGTCTGGGTAACCCAACTCCATATCAAAAAACATATGGGCATAAAACCTCAAACGTGAAGAGTGCAAACCTGTGGACACTCGGTTGTAATGCTCAATGTACCCCGTAGTCTTCAGGAGGTGCTCAAGATACGCAGGATGAAACGCTCCCGTCTCTTTCTGTCTGAAAATTCCGTACGACGAACTAACAATTCCAGCTTGATCGGATACTCCCATTGCTCCCATCCAAGCCCACATAATATTGATGACCAAATCATCTTTCTGGCAGGTCTTTGAGCCTGTGTAATCTTCTGCCATGAACATTGTGACATTCTTTTCCGAACGAGGAGTTACCCCTGTCATATGGGAAACTGACAAGAGTTCTTCCAGACCATCCTTTGACCGTTCGTCTATCTCATTAAACAGATACTTTGCTCGCTTGACCTCCCAATACACCGGAATCTCCCCAATCCAGTCAACACCGGAATCCTTCATCGGCACCGCTGGATCAAGGCCACGGGTCACCGCATTCTGAATCAGTATCTGCTTGCGCTCTTTTAGCAGGGCGATCTGTTTTTCTTTGACCTCGATGGTTTGGGATATCAGGGTTGTTTTACCATCAAGATACTTGGCAATACGTATCGCTTCCTGGTTAGGGGGAGTTGCAATAACTTCAGAGTGGATATTATTTCGATCAAGTGTACTAACAGCAGAGCCTTCGCTTAGCCTTTTAGGATCTAATGCGAGCAGGAGATAATAAACATATTTTTGAGGAGCATTCAGAAAATTTTTCACATAAAGAGAAGTATTATGCGCCCAAAAATTATGAGGCACATAATTAACTTCACCGACACTCCCGCTACGACCAACCGTTACTCCCGGGCCCACTGTTGTGTATTTATTATGCGTCCCAATTGGCCCATTTGATCCATAAACCTCATATTCTCCATCAATCATTTGATCCGAAGATAAATCGTGACCTCTTTGCAGGATAAAACGATATTTAGCTCTCATTAATTGCCAGTGTTCGGGTACTTCCCCCAACCACTCAACCCCAGAATCCTTATAACGCTCATACCGAGGCATAGCCACCAACACCTTATCCATGCTCCACCCCCGATACCTCAGCAATATCCAGCCCCAAGATGTCGGCAATCAACCCCTCCGCCTGCTGCTCCAGCGCCACAATATCCGCCGCCACCGCTTCCATAGAACGCAACGGCTTATGCCGGTAAAAGTACTTGTTAAAGCTGATCTCATAGCCGATTTTGGTAGAGTCCAGGTTGATCCACGCCTCCGCCACATGGGGCTTCACCTCCGCCACAAAGTAACGGTGAATATGGTCCTTCAGGGGAATGGTTTCACTGTCCCGCAGGTCGCTGCACGGCTCATAGGTCAGGTACTCACCGGCCTTATCCGTGGGATAGTAACCAAAGTCCGCCAGTTCCAACTCCTCACACCCCAAATGCTTCAGCAGTTTTTCCAGCTTCTCGCCACTGAGCTTCTCGGTTTTGCGAATCACCTTCTCCGCCTGCGGGTCATACCAGCTGACGGCATTGAGAATGGCATTTTTCTCACTGGCCCCCAGACGCAGCTGTGCCGTTTTCAGGTGCTGGTCTACCTGCGCTTTAAACTGGTTGAAATCAGTAAACGTCTGCTGCCCGATGGTCTCCAGCAACTGGCTGGCAGCATTGAACAGATTGCGCCCCTTGAGCCAGGTATCCGGGCTTAACAGTTTCTTCCGGTTTTTGGCATTCAGGTTCAGTTCATTCTCTTCACACCAGCCCAGAATCGCCTGCTCATTAGCCTTCAGGGTTTCCGACTCATAAACCGCTTCGCCCCACTGACAGAATACCCACTCCATGGGCTCCCGCAGGGCTTTATCAAACCGCAACGGGGCAATCCGCTCCTGGGTAAACTGCGCTGAACGTCTATTAGGCCGTTCGATATTGACCTTGTAGTAACCGAAGTCGTCATTATCAAACACCTTGGCGGCAATGCCGTTACCCTCCCGTTCTACCTGAGCCAGTGCCAGATAGTTCGCGGTAATCGCCTGGATATGCTCCGGGGCAAACTCACAGTTTTTGTTGCCCAGGTTCTTACGCAGTTTGCGGTATAGGCCGCTGGCATCAAGCAACTGTACCTTGCCTTTGCGCTTATCGGCCTTGTTATTGGACAGTAGCCAGATATAGGTGGTAATGCCGGTGTTATAGAACAGGTTGTTGGGCAACTGGATAATCGCTTCCAGCCAGTCATTTTCGATGATATGCCTGCGGATATTGCTTTCCCCGCTGCCCGCATCGCCGGTAAACAGGCTGGAGCCGTTGTGTACCGAAGCAATACGGGAGCCTGCATCGGTCGCCTTCATTTTGCTGACCATCTCCATCAGGAACAGCAACTGCCCATCGCTGGACCGGGGGGCGGCATCCTGCACTTCACCATTGCCCCAGTAATCCGTCAGGCGCACCCGAAAGCGACTGTCAATCACCTCAGAACCATCCTTGATGTACTTCTGCTCACCGGCCCAGCTTTTGCCATAAGGAGGATTAGAGAGCATAAAATCAAACCGCTCTCGGGCAAACTCATCGGTAGAGAGCGTGGAGCCCACCCGAATATGCTCCGGGTTATTGCCCTTGATCATCATGTCCGACTTGCAGATGGCGTAGGTCTCATCATTGATCTCTTTGCCATACAGGTGGATATCCCGCTGGTAGCCCTCTGCCGGGTATTTTTCATCAATAAAATTCTGCGACTCGGTGAGCATACCGCCGGAACCACAGGCCGGATCGTAAATGGAGAGAGTCAGGGGCAACCGCTCTTTGACCGGGTCAAACACCAGATGGGTCATCAGCTCGATCACCTCACGGGGCGTAAAGTGCTCCCCGGCCTCCTCGTTATTCTCCTCGTTGAACTTGCGGATCAACTCTTCAAACACATAGCCCATGCCCAGATTGCTCAGGGCAGGCAGCTTACGGCCATATGGGTCTTCCGCCTCCTTAGGGGTCAGGTTGATCAGGGGTGAGGTGAACTTTTCCAGCACATCCAGCAGCACATCCTTTCTGGCCATATGCTCCATTTGCGCTTCCAGGTTAAAGCGCCGGATGATCTCCTTCACATTCTGGCTGAAGCCGTGCAGGTAATCCTCCACATTGGCCAGCAGAATCTGCTGGTTATTGGTGGCGGTTTGATTCAGTTTGGTCAGGGTCCACTGGCTGGTGTTGTAGAACTTATAGCCGGAAGCCACCATCAGCGGGTCAGTCAGCAGCTCGGTAACGCTCATCTCCTGTTTCTGGAACTCGACCTCTTTCAGCACCTGCACTTTAGTTGGCTCAAGCAACGCATCCAGACGACGCAGGACCACCATGGGCAGAATCACATCCCGATACTTGCCCCGGACGTAGACATCCCGCAGGCAGTCATCAGCAATCGACCAGATAAACGATACCAGCTTGTTATGGGCACTGTGATCCATGGAGAAAAGGTTCCAGATAAAACGGCGGTAAACCGGCAGGCAAGAGGACAGACAGTGCAGGTTGGGCAAGCAAAGCCAGGCCAATAAACTGTCTGAAGTGGGTGCCTGCAATCTTGATAGCGGCAGATGCTAGCACGAAAGCAAAACCGGTTGTATGGCCGAAATCGTGAGGGTATTCGACGACGGTGATAATGACTGCCTTGCTTACCCTTGTTCTCTGCCTTGCCTCCGACATCCATGTGGTCGTGATGTGGTCGTGATGTGGTCGTGCCCGAAATTTTCGGGCCATTTTATGAAATATCCACGCTAAGGATAGAGCGATCGGAAGACAATTTCCTGTAGATCTTTGATTTCCAGTGGCAGCCCTTTCATCTGATGGCTCAGTGTCGTCTGTATAGCGTTACGGAACGCTACCAGCTCAAGATCATCCGCAATCTCTTTCAGAGCATTCAGCATCTTTGGTGTGATGTTAATCAATTCTTCCCGCAGCGCCTGTTTGCGAAGAGCGGCCTGTGCTACATCCAGAGGGGACGCTGTCTGCTCCTGGTTTTGTAAGAATTTGGCAACCTCCATCTGGCCTTTAATAAAGCGCTGCGCCAGCTCACTGTCTAACTTGATTTGGCCGGCGTATTCC
>NZ_JAHHPO010001017.1 GCF_024606365.1 Endozoicomonas sp. ONNA2 | reverse complement strand
ATATGCAGGGGCGTCTCACCCTGATGATCGGCGGCATTGACATCGGCACCGTGGTCGAAAAGAGTCCGGGCTAAATCCGTATGCTGGTGCTTTAAGGCGACAGCTAACAGGTTTTCTGGCTGACCGGTGGGCGCTGAGCGCTGAGCGATAAGGCTGATTGGCCAACGTCTTGTCTTTGTCCAGATGCCAGTTCAGCTTTCGCAGATTACCGCTACGGCAGACATTAAGCATTCGGGATTCACAATAAGGTGATTCGTCGTCATCGACGCTTTCCCCGTCCTTACCAATCAATGGCAGTAACGGTTGGCCGCATTCACTGCATCGGTGTTGGTCAAGTCTTGTTTCACCCTGCTTATCAAGGTGTCGGGTTATGCATCCCGGGTGGAAAACGTGGGGTTGCGGTTTACAAGATGTTTCGACCAGTGAGTGTCCACCAAATTGTCCTCTGATACGTTCGTCATCTATACAGATGGCAGAACAATTTCGTGGCAAGACTGCCCCGTTGCCCATGACACCATTCATTGCCTTGACCTTCTTTATGACCCAATGTTGTGGGTAAGACAAAAGTCAGCTGAGAAAATTCCATAAAAAAACAGAATTTTTAACAAGACGGTTGTCGTAACGAGTCAGGCATGCATCTGCCCGGCAATAGTCGTTTGTTTACCAGTATTCAAGTGATGGCAACCACAAACTCTGGCAGCAATGCAAAGCCCTGATATCTGGAGGCGACCGGGTTGTTGCCGCTATTACCACCAATAATGCCAGCAGCTCCAGTCAGGCAGGGCGGGATTGTTCGGTGATCACCGTCACAGGGGGGTTGGGGAAAGGGCATTTATTCAGAAAGGGGAAATTAAAGACGTTGCGCCGAGTTTGGCGCAGTATGAGGTGAAGGTGTTAGACAATCAAGATTCAAGACCCGACCCCGGTTTCCGACCCCGGTTTCCGACCCCGGTTTCCTTTAATAATCTTCTGGAAAATATCTGCTTTATCCAAAGACTTATTTTCCAGGGCCTCTATGAGCTTGTCACTCAGTGCCTGCTGGGCTTCGTACGTCAGCCTTGCCATCATCCATCAGCCTTGCTCCGATGCCCTCGAAAATGCATTGAATTCTATGGGCGTTATCCCAGGACTCATTATTCACAGCCTTTACCAGATTGTTTCTCAGTGCCCAGGTTTCGTCCGTCTGCCTTCGACTGGTGCCCTGTTGTCTCAACCCCTGAGTAGGCAGAATATCAATCTGTCCTTCGTGAAGTGTCGGCATCTGTGCTATTTGAGCAGCGGAAAAATCACCTGAGGCCGATTGTGACAAGCAGGCGCCCTGAGGTTCGTTAAAGGAACCTGGCATGTTTCGCTGCGCCCCTGCGCTGACTGATGAAGGTTCTGATTGCGCTATCGCTTTGTACTTCAGTTGGTCTTTAAGTGTCCCCCAGCCAGCATCCAAAACAGATTTAGCCATTTTGGTTTAGTGCTGCTTACATCGCCTACGAATATAGCGGCATGGTTGTTTACCAGCCGTGTTGTAAATTTATGAATCTGGTCTTTCCTGCGATTTTTTTCGCATGAATAGCCTTGACTCTTTGCTTCTTGTTGGACCTTTGAGCCTTACCGAGCCTTTCTTTCAGCTCACCTGAAAACAAGAACGGGCCTCTGGACATCATAAGCAGACAACCAAACAGGATTAACCGGCTTAACCGGCCCATAGTCGCTCGTACGACGATTGGCTTTCATGGTTAGCTCGTTAGCCAAATTAAAGACTTGGTTGACCTCGTAAGCCATCTCACGCAAGACCTTTGCATGTTTGTCTTTTATTCTGACTGACAGTGTTTTGGTCTGAATGCTCATAATGTGTTTTTTATAGACCATATAACTTAAAAAACAAGGTTGTTCTTAGTGTTATCGAAAAGGCAGACGTTGTGTGTTTATGCTCAACGCACACCTTATTTTTTGTACCAAATACCGGGGAAAGATATTCACCGACGAACATCTGAAAACTCTTGAAAATATATTCAGAAGCGTCTGCTCTGATTTTGATGTTGAACTGGAAGAATTTAACGGCGAGCAAGATCACCTACACATTCTGGTAAACTACCCACCAAAAGTCTCAGTATCAAAACTGGTAAACAGTCTGAAAGGTGTTTCAAGTCGAAGACTGAAACAATACCACCCAGAGCTGATAAAGCCTGCCTATATGAAGAATGCTTTATGGAGTCCGAGCTACTTTGCGGGTTCGGTAGGCGGTGCGCCGATTGAAGTTCTTAAACAATACATCGAACAACAGGATAGACCGCATCAGGAGTCCTATCGGACTCCGAGCTACCTGGGCGGCCCCATCCTTCCCAGCATTTATGCCCTATGGGTACTAGAAGTACTGGGCTTGACGCTCATTCCGGTCAGACTCTTGAGAATCTTGCTCCATAATGGATTCCCCGGCGCGGGAGCAATCAACAATGAACGGCAAATGACCCTCGTCAGAATATCGGCCCCGGGATTGTTCTGCCTTCTCAAGCATCAATATCAGCTGCTCACGGTTTTTCTTCCTGGCCAGCGCCAGAGGTGTCTGGCCATAGCAATCCCTGGCATGGATATCAGCGCCGCTATCAATCAAAACGGGCAAAGACC
Source organism: Endozoicomonas sp. ONNA2 (assembly GCF_024606365.1). GTDB lineage: Bacteria > Pseudomonadota > Gammaproteobacteria > Pseudomonadales > Endozoicomonadaceae > Endozoicomonas. The sequence goes on along the minus strand of NZ_JAHHPO010001017.1, from coordinate 5,171 downwards.
CAAGGGCATTTTTCTTGACAGCAAAATGCAGCACCGTCTCGCCTGTGTAAGAGGTCGCATGGATGTTTGCCCCGTTCTGGAGCAGGAATTGTGCACTCTGCACCCGGTCTGCCTTTATCGCCGTGTGCAGGGGCGTAAAGCCTGCAGCCGACATTATATTGACATCTATCCCTCTGTTAATCAGGGCTTGAGCACAGTGGATCTGGCTAAACTGGGCAGCGATATGCAAGAGAGATGTCCCTCCCTGCAACTGATTGAGGGAAATACCGAGCTTTGCCATCGCATCAATCAACAGCTCCATGCATGCGGTATGACCACAGCGGACAGCGTGGCATACGGGCGAGTAGTTTTTGTCATCCAGGGTACTGAGATTGGCATTGTTGTCCACCAGAACTTGCACACACTGCCTGTGACCTTCTATGGCGGCCAGGTGCAGGGGAGTCTGGCGCCGTTTATTCTTGAGGTTAACATCCGCTTGGTTAGCCAAAAGAAGCTGTACACCACCTAACTGGCCAGACTGTGCGGCTATATGCAAGGGACACGATCCCTTACTATTTCTGGCATTAATAACAACGCAGTCTTTATTATTGAGCAGCACAGCCATACAACGAAACCTGCCAAACTGGACAGCGGTGTGCAGTGGGGTATGGCCCGCCTCATCCACAGGATTGATGCTCGCCCTGTTGTCCATCAGCAGTAACCGAAGGCATTCGCTGTGACCATATTTGCAGGCAAAATGCTGGGGCGTCCATCCCCCGCCTCGTTGGGAGCTTACAATCAGCGCCTGATGCTCAAGCAAGACTTTCATACACTTTACACTCCCTCTCCGGGCAGCAATATGCAAAGGCGTCAAGCCATAAAGGGTCCTGGCATTGATATCTGCCCCTAGCCTGATCAGGCTCTGCAGATACTCCACACTGTCGAACGGGATCGTATTATGGAGGGGGGTACTGTTGCCCTCTGTAAGGGCATGGATATTGGCACCGTACTTGATCAGGATGTCCACGGAATTCCGCTGGGGAGTCACGGTGGCCCTGTGCAGAGGGGTCATACCGTCACTGTTGGCCGCATTGACGTTGTGCCCGGCATCAAGCAGGAGTTTCACACAATCAACATGCCCATTGTTAACGGCACTGTGCAGAGGCGACCAGCCAAGGATTGTGCTGGCTTCAATAAACCCGGCACCATGAGCCAGTAAAAGTTTTATACACTCTGGATGCCCTTGATGGGCAGCGTTGCTCAGGGGCGACAGGTTCCTGTTGTTTCTGCAGTTGACGTTTGCCTGCCGGTTCAGCAGCAATTCCACGCTCCGGGCGCTGCCAGCCAGGGCTGCCATGTGCAGGGGAGTGGAGCCGTCTTTGTCCGTGGCGTCAAGGAGGCTGACATTGCGATTGAGTAACAGTTCCAGAAAGTTCGCACGGCCACCAAGGGCGGCAGTGTGCAGGGCTGTTCTGCCATTGTCGTCTTTGGCATTGATATCCAGCCCATTATCAAGGAGCACTTGCAAGAAATCTATGGGGCCACTGCGGGTGAGAGCATGCAAGAGCGTCTTGCCATTGTCCAGAATGGCATTCACATTGGCGCCATGATCAAGCAGTATTTTTGCACACTTGCCATGACCATTAATAACGGCAAGATGCAGTGCCGTATGATGGTGATCACAGGTGGCATCTATATTATCTTCATGCTTCACCCAACTCCTCTCACCATGCTTCTGTCTGGGCCCATTGAAGAGTAAAGCTGCCACACAGGCAACATGCCCCATCATAGCCGCGAGATGCAGGGGGGTTGTGTCAAACAGGTCAATTTCATTGCCAATCGCCCCGAATTCAAGAAAGCGCTCCACACACGTCAACTGACCATGCAGGGCAGCACTGTGCAAGGGGCTTCTGCCCATACTGTCACGGATATTCATATTGGCACCATTAACGATCAATGTTTTGACACACTGCTCGTGGCCAAATTCAGCAGCAAAGTGCAAGGGCGTCACGCCGACAGAGGAGACGGCATTGACATCAGAGTTATGATTAACAAGCATCTTTACACACGCCTCATTGCCAGTATGAGCAGCAATGTGCAGCAGCGTGACATGGCCGCCGTAAAACGTTGAGTAAAAGCTCTGGCGGGCCAGCATGGGCTCCCGACCCAGCCAGTCAGACAACACCTCCATATCTCCGGAACGACAGCATTGCACGGGCAGGGGTTCATCGGGAACAGTGGCCAGGGCAAGCATTGGTTCAGCCCCACTGCCATGGCCAGATACCTGCTGCACAACATCGACACTGCGCTGGTCAATCCCTCTGGAATTGTTCAGCCAGGGAGTGATGCACTGCTCATGATATCGATGCTGACAAGTGGCAACGGTTATTTCTCTTTGATCAGCAAATGCCTGCAGGCAAACAGGGCAGGAATTATTTACAACGAAAGGGACGCCAGGGGCTGGCGAAACATCAATATTCATCAAAACTCCTGACAAATGGTGGGTGGCTTTGGGCAAAAGTAGCGTAGCAGAGATAGTTTTGCCTGACAGGGATTATTGCCGGATCCTGACACTCCCCACTCTGGCGGGCAAGGGTTCTTGATCGCTCAAGAACGTTTCTGTTTCACGGTCCGTAGCTCAGGGAACAGGTGGGGCGCCTGGCCCGGGTCGCGCAGACGGGGGCAGCTCCTAGAGCAACACAGGAGCAGTTGCCGCGTAGGGCAGTCTATTCTCGGACAGCCTCGTGGATGGGCGCTATTCTCAGACAGTCTCCTGGAAGCGCCGACCCTTGATCCCGAGAATCTTGCCGATGCCTTCTTTACAAAGGGCAAGTTCAAGGGAACTTCGAATAACTTGCGCATTGTCGTGTTTCATTAAATCCGACAATATCTTTTTCGCACGATCCATACCAATGCGTCTTAACACCCACTTTACTTTTAACAGATTCACTGCACTCATCGACAGCATATCGAAGCCCATGGCCATTAACAGTACCGCAGCAGCAGGATCACCCGCCATTTCACCGCAGATGCCGACGGTCTTTCCTTCCTGATGGGCATCATTTGCAACCTTCTGCAAGGCATGCAGAACTGCAGGGTGAAAGGAGTGATAAAGGTCAGATACCCGTGGATTGTTGCGGTCTACGGCCAGCAGGTATTGAACAAGGTCATTCGATCCGATGGAAAGAAAGTCGACACGTTGTGCCAGGTCCTTGACCATATAAACGGCAGCGGGAACTTCTACCATTACCCCAACCGGCGGCATGGATACCGGCAAGCCTTCAGCCAGCACTTCCGCATGGGCCCGGTGAATCAGGTGTTGCGCTTCTTCCACTTCAAAAATGCTGGATACCATCGGCAACATAATCCGGAGATTATCCAGGCCCACGCTGGCTTTTAACATGGCCCGGACCTGCACCAGAAAGATTTCCGGATGATCCAGGGTTACCCGAATCCCCCGCCAGCCAAGGAAAGGATTATCTTCCTTGATGGGGAAATAGCTCAGCGACTTGTCCCCGCCAATATCCAGGGTCCTCATGGTAACCGGTCGTGGCGCAAAGGCTTCAAGCTGGTGTCGGTAGATCTTTTCCTGTTCGGCTTCACTGGGGAAGCGATCCCGAACCATAAAAGGAACTTCAGTACGATACAGGCCAACACCTTCAGCCCCTCTATCCAGTGAACGGATGGTGTCGGTCATCAGGCCGGTGTTGACCCAGAGCGGAATTCGGTAATTATCCGGGGTCTCGCAAGGCAGATCCCGGATGGCTTCCAACCCCTTGCTGAACTGCTTCTCCTCTTCCAGCACTTCGTTGTAGTAATCCAACAGCTCCTGGGCCGGAGAGGAGTAAATCAGCCCAAGATTGCCGTCCACAATCAGTTTTTTACCGGACAGTTTATGGAAAGGAAGGTCAACCACCCCCATAACGGTAGGCACACCTAAAGCACGGGCAAGAATAGCCACATGGGAGTTGCTGGAGCCTTGCTTGGAAACCAGGCCTGCCAGTGACTCCTGCGGAACCTCCCCGAGCATAACCGGTGAAAGCTCCTCACTGATCAGAATGGTATTCTTTGGGTATTCAACCCTTGCGTGCTCCCCCTGCTGGAGATGAGAAAGCACTCTGCGCCCAAGGTCCCTCACATCGGCAGCCCGTTCACGGAGATAGTGGTCATCCATCATGTCGAAATTGCGGATATGCTCTTCGATCACCTGTCGCAAGGCGCCCTGTGCCCAGGATCCGCCCTGAATTCGCTCCCTTATCTCTTGCCCAAGGGCCCGGTCATCCAGCATTCTCAGATACACATCAAACAGTGCCTGTTCCTCGGCGGGTAAACGATCAGAAAGCCGCTCAGCGGTTTCTTGCATTTCTTCACGCACTGCAGCCAGCGCACCGTCAAACAATGCAATTTCCAGATCTACATTCTTACAGGTACGCTCAGGTACGGCTCCAAGATCAGCCGGAGGCGTAATAACCACAGCATCACCGATCGCAACCCCAGTGGCACCGGCGCTTCCCTGAAAGCGGGCAATTCGTTTTTTGCGGGTTGGCGAGGAAACATTATTGATTGAACCGGTTGCCTGGGCATGGGCAATAACCCCTGCCAATTGAGCAGACATGGTGACCAGAAAAGCTTCTTCATGTTCGTCAAAACGCCGCTGATCAACCTGCTGAACCACCAGGACACCAAGCGTATTCCGGTGATGGATGATAGGAACACCGAGAAAAGAGGTAAATCGCTCTTCTCCGGTCTCCTGGATATAGTGAAATTTTGGGTGAGAAGCTGCCTCTTCGAGGTTTATTGGTTCTTCCCGCAGCCCTACCTGCCCAACCAGACCTTCAGAGTGATAGAGCGTGACCTGACCAACAGCAGAAGGGTTCAAACCTTCCGAAGCCATCAACGTATAAGAGGTGCTCTCAGAATCGTAAAGATAGACGGAGCACACCTCGGTGTTCATGGCACCACGAACTCGCTGCACAATAATCTGCAGTGCCACCTGTAGATCAGAGGCAGAACTGACTTCCTGTACGATATTGCGCAGGGTGTTTAGCATATCTATCAAATACCCGGTCTGATAATAATTGCCGCAACTACTTTAACAATACAATAGCAATCCATGGCAAATTATATTGTCTGGTAACATCCTTTTAGGAATTGTCTGTAAATAACTTCCACATATTCAGATGCTCCACCGC
>NZ_JAHHPO010000005.1 GCF_024606365.1 Endozoicomonas sp. ONNA2 | reverse complement strand
CTCTCAATACGTTGCCGATGTCGCAGAGGCGATTTTTCCGGGAAAAAGAGCTAAGAAGGACAGGGGAGCCTGGTCAAAAATGAACCGTTACGGTTTTCCACCTACCTGCTGCACATTAATCAGGCAGAGCACCCAAAAAAACGGCTCCATAGTTATGTTCAGTTGTAGCCAGTTGTATTTGCCTAGTGACGTCTGCTCGGCTTATGCCAAAGGCAGACAGGGTGTCTGCATTGAGTTGTATTTTAACCTGTTTCATAAGCGTGCCTATATTACTCCGAACGTCCACAGCACCGATATGTTGTTTTAATTGATGCTCAACCTCGTTAGCGATTTGACGCAATGTGGGATAATCAGTCCCTGTGATATGGATTTGTACAGGATCTTCCACTTTTGGGTTGTCACCGTTATGAATGAATCGAAGTGAAATCCCTGCACGGTTTTTAATAGCATTCTGAATACCCCAATAGAGAGGCTCCAGATATCTACCGGATTGCATTGTTCTTTCGTTTTTCGGTGTAAGAATCAAGGTGAATCCAATATGGTTTGCACTGACATCGGGCTGCAATAAACCACTGAGACTCGCCCTGACCAGAGGCGTGTCAGTACCAATATAGACAGTGAACTTTTCGAGCCATGACAAGCTGGCCAGAAACTTGCTGACCTGATCCGCGACCATACTGGTTTCATTCAATGTTGAGTTTGCCGGCAGCGTCAGTGATACTCCGATTTTTTGATTATCAGTCTGTGGGTACATGTTTTTCGACAACTCACTGGCCAATAACATACTGCCTGCAAATGCAATCAGTGTAATGATGAGCCATATTGACACGCTTCGTCTGTCTTTTAATGGTTTCTGTTTCAGCCAATTTGAGAGGGCTTTCGAGTAACGATGGTTGATTTGGTCGATCAGTGATATTGCTGTCGGGTTGCAATGACTTCGATACAAGTAGCGAGACAATGGCAGACAAATAAAAAAAGCGACAATGATACTGGTTATTAGGCAAATGCTGACAGAAGTTGGGATTATTCTTATAAATTTGCCATCGATACCACTAATCATCATCAAAGGAATCAAGGCCAGAATGGTAGTGGCTTGTCCTGCAATGACGGGGAGTGAAAAGTGTCTTGCGGTTTCGAGAATAGCCTGATCAAAGTCGGCTTTACGATCAACTATTTCTGTGTGTATCCCCTCCATCAATAAAATGAACGTGTCGACCATCAATCCGAGGGCCAGGACAATACCGAACATGACCATGATATTGAGGGTATAGCCAAGGGCTTTCATGGTGGCCAGAGTTGCCAGGATAGTAATAGGCAGTGCCAGCGCGGCCATAAGAGCCCCTCTCCAGTTCAGCATGAGTGTCAGAATGATGAAAATTAAGATGCAGCCCTGGATGAGGGAAGAAGATATGTTGCTGAATGCCTGATTGATGAATTCGCTTTCATCGGTAATGTGTGACAGTTTCAGGCCATCAGGCCAGTGCCGATCATTTTTTACGATGTTGAGCTGCGCTGAAATCGCCGATATCAATGCTTTTGTGTCGGTGCCTGAATGCTGAGTGACGTCGATTATGATGCTTCTAACCGGATTGCTGCCGGCTATGGAAAAATAAGTACGTCTGATTTCCCGGTCAGGTTCAAGGCTGACATGAGCCACTTCCCTGAGCCGAATAAGGCGGTTAGTGCTCATTTTCAGGATGGGCAGATCTTCAATAGACTTGAGACTTTCCAATTGTCCTTCAACGGATAGGAAAAGATTGTCTGTCTTTGAATCTGTCGTTTTCCAGCTGACCTTCAGATTGGCCGATTTCAGTTGATTCAGTATATATAGCGGTGAAATATTCAGTGCTTTCAGACGATCCGGTATCAGCCGGATGTGCAAACTGTTTTCAGACATACCTTGCAGATAGACTTGCTTGACTTCAGGTATTTTTTCCAGCGTTTTTTTTAATTGTTTTGCCTTGTCGTTTAGTACGGCCTCTTTAACATTGCCGTGCAGAGCCCAGCTGACCATGGGTAGGTTTGTCATGGAAAATGCATCAACCTGCGGTATGCCAATGGCGGTGTTTGACGGAAAATTGTTTGAGCCCCGGACGACGGCAGCCCGGAGATTTTGCATATTTTCCGTGAGCGGATTGTTTCCGGTAAACTCGACAAAGATTTTTGATTGAGAAGTACCGGAACTGCTGCTGTAAGTTTTCAGATCCGAAAGGTTGCGGATGTTATTTTCAAGAGGTGTTGTCAATTCCCGTTCAATCTGTGTTGGCGATGCTCCCGGCCATTGAGTAATGATCATCGCCCGGGGGATTTCAAGATCCGGATAGTGTTCCTGTATCATGGAAGTGCTTGCCAACCAGCCAGAGATAACGACCAGTATCAATAACAGCTTTGCAGGTAAAGGATTGAGAATCAAACGGTTGATAGGAAGGCTCATCACAAGTGGCCAATAATTTGCACAGGGCTATTGTGTTTTAATCGTTCATATCCGTGAGTGATTACCCATTCACCAGCCGACACACCACGGACTACTTCAACCTGATCCATGATCTCATGGCCCAGTGTTAACCAGCGTTGCTCTGCCAGGTTATTCCTTACGACAAAAACAAAGGGAGCGTCTTCATGATTGAAAGAGATCGTCGTTAAGGGCAGGGTGATGGCATCAGAAATGGTATTGGCATGTATCCAGGCATGGAGAAACCTGCCATCACGAAGGCTCTCGTTGGCTTCCACCCTGACTCTGATTCGCCGGGAATGGTTCCGTGGATTGATAGAAGGGCTGATGGACCATACTTCGCCTTTCGCAATCTGACCGTTGCTAAAACCCTGTTGGCTGGCCATGTAGAGATCAGCCTGATTGGCAGCCAGGTAAACGGTTTGCCCTTCACGAACGATTTGCGCTTCGTGGTCAGGAATTTCCAGCGGAAGTTCGTAATGATGAAGTTCCGTGACGATGATATCACAGGGGGCAGTCTGGATATTGTGTCCTGCAGGTGCCATGTTGGGTTGGGAATGGCTGTGCTGACGAATATTCATAGCGGTAATAACGCCATCAAACGGCGCAAACAAACTGTTTTTTTCCAGTATGATAGTTGACTGATTGAGGTTGGCTTTGTAACTATTCTGTGAACCCAGCCAAACCAGCCCACCAAGCTGGTAAGGAATA
>NZ_JAHHPO010001016.1 GCF_024606365.1 Endozoicomonas sp. ONNA2 | reverse complement strand
ATTAAATTGGTAAAATTCTTCCGGTGCAATCAAAACCTTACGGATTCAGGTATTAAAAAAAACCTCCGGTACAGAGGTTTTTTCATTTTGGCTCATCCGTTTCAATATGAATAACAGACTTTTGATCATCCATGTAAACAGCCTCGCTGTGAGGCCGCTAACTGTTTGGCTGAGAAGATCCGTCTTCTGTTGGCTGAGAGGATCCGTCTTGTGGCGTGGTTTTATTTTTTAAGCCAGAGCCACTGACCAATCTGGCTGTCTCTCTGCCAGAAGCCTTGGTTTCTCGATCTAACTTTTTTTGCAACTCCAAAGCTTTATCGTCATATTTCTTTTCGGTGTTCTTAAGTTCAGCATCCATTGATCGCAATTCTTTTTCTTTAGCAGATACCTTTGAATTTATCTTTCTTAAAAGAGCGTGGTATTCAGATTTATGTTTTTTCATTTCATCAGTTAACCGCTCCAGTTCTTTTTGACTACTGTCAATTGCTTCGACAAGACTATCTTTTTTACTGCCATCTACCTCTCCGATATCATCTTCATCTTTTAGCGCCGCATCCTTTAATTGGGCGTTCAATTTCATAGTTCTTATAAATTCGCCTTCATTTTTTCTTAGCTCAGATTTATTTTTGAATATTGCAGCTTTGATATTATCTATATTGCCCTGACATTTTGATATTGTTTCGTTCAGCTCGTTAGCCTGATTGACTAAATTCTGAATCACTTCCCCCTCAGTTTTAAGATAATATTCTTTATGCTTATCATATATTTCTCTGGCTTGACCTTTAACTTTATTTTGTTCTTCGACCATCATTTCTTTGGTGACTTCAGCTTGATCTTTAACAACCACCTTATATTCTTTTTTGAGTTCTTTTGATAGCTCGGTCAATTCTTTCTTTAATTCTTGACGTTGCTCTTTAATTTCGCATTCAGCTTGAACACTCTCAAGATGTTTTTTAAAACCCTCACTGCCATGCAAAATTCTTATAAGTTGTCGTGCAGCATTTTTCCTGACTACCGCTGATTTACTATCCAATTGGTAACATACAGGGTTATCACCCGGCTTTGCCGGTGGAAAAGGAATAACCAATTTATTACGTAAATTAAGAAGTGAAGGGGTCATATCTCCATCAGCGATAGCTAATATGGTTTTGTACTTTTCTCTGAATTCGTCATTCACCCTTTTTAATTCAATAAGCTTCTGTTTTTTATCATTAAGCGATTTCAATTTATTATTAAAATCATTGATATCCTGTTGCAGATTTTTCTTTTCACGATCATCGGTAATAGCATTTAAAGCCTTTTCAGACTGAGCAGGAGAAATTTTTCCCCAGTTCTGATTCTTCAACATTCTCTTGGCTTTGCCCATCAACAAATGCTCTAACACTTTTGTCGGCCGGCATTTACGCACCCAATTACGAAAATCTTTCAAGGCAACTTTTACTGGCCTGATGTTTTTAGGCAGTTTTTCAAACTTGTCCGAACCAATCTTGATACCAGGACATTGATTTGTATCAACAGGCTGAACAGTAACCTTGCTGCCATTGAGATATCCTGGTTCCGGTTCAGTTATTTCACTTTCTGTAGCAAAAGCCAAGTTATCAAATCCTGTTGTTCTTTGAACACTACCAATACCACCGTTCATATTTTCGTCTCCTTTCTTTCCATGGGTTATTTTAATAAAAAATTACTTCTTACGACGTTTTTTTCCTAATTGCTGCTTCAGCATATCCTGTTCTGCTATATATGCTTTTTTGTCAGCTTTCTCCTGATTTTTCAATTCTTTTCCTTCTTTCTTTAAGCCATCAAGCTCTTTGATTTTCTTATCAAGTTCTTTTTCTTTACTTTTAATTGCTTCAGGTATTTCGTCCAGTCTTTCTTGACCTGTAGTAATTGAAGCATTTTTATTTTCAATATTTTCATTTATTGTCTTGCGTAATTGTCCTATGCCTTCATTTCTGTCTGAAATCCCTTTGACTGAACTCCGAGAGTTTTTAAACCTTATCAATTCTACCTTATCCTCGGCAAGTTGATTCTTTATTTGTTTCTTTTCCTTTTTCAGACGATCAATTGCATTCTTCAAATTTTGAACTTCTTCATTTAGTTGCGCCTTACGATCTTCCAAATTACTTTTCTTTTCAATGAGACCATCACTTCTCGCCTTAGCTTGTTCGGAGTCAGGCTGGTATTTTTTAAAAAGATCGAGAATTTCATTACCACTTTGTTTCATTTTCGCTTTCAACTGCTTTTGTGCTTTGCTCGCATCCCTTATTCCTGATTCAAGATCCTCTAATTTTTTAGCAAAACCTGAACTCATAACTTGATTACGGATCGAATCTACCTGACCCATTCGTACAACAGGATTTGATGATTGAATAACCACGGGCTCAGAACCTTCCAGGGGAATTGGCACAATAATTTTCGATTTGCTATTGATCACACTCTGAGAATCTACTAATACCTTACGGGTGTTTTTGTACAACTTGTTGAGCGAATCAAGTTCTTTTTGCATATTATCCTTGCCATTCTCAAGTTGCTCAAGTTTATCGATACTCTCATTATGTGTTTTAACTGCTTCCTGTAATTCCCCAGAGCCACCCTCTACTGACTTTTCCGGAATTTTTTCCCAGTTTTCATGCTTCATGGCTTTTTTGAAATCACTGAATGCATGGTTAATTTTCCCGCTGCCATCAACGTGCTTCTGTTTCTCTTCAGCCTTAGAAAATTTACTCGAAATCTTATTATGAAGGTAAGACTTCACCTTTTTAAATACGCTTTCCTTAACAGTTGCCGTATTCTTTTCATCGGCTACCTCAGTTTTTCTCTGTTGCAGGGATGTCTCTCTCGGTACGGAATTCTCCGAGTGCTTGTCTGATAACTTGAGACCTGATGTTGGTACAACAGTCTTTACTCCCTCGATAATAACTCGACCTTTTCTAAACCCTGCTGTACAGGTTACTCTGTTCCCCTGTCTCAAAAGTCCTGTGACAACATCTTGTTGTGACGGAGTAAGATTACTAATTGCCAACTGAGTTCCACCAGTTATACCATCCATAACGAGCCCTCAAATATTCTTTCATTACTCAGTTCATTGTAGCTTTACTGAAAAACTTCTTTAAAAAAGCCAGAATTGATTTCAGAAAAACAGCCAATCAACCAGTGACATGGTAAAAAGCCTTCGCTATGTCAAAATCATGCCATCTGACAAACCAATTTTCCCGGTAATTAACACTATCAGTTGACTAAATTAACATTCGTTTATAACCAACTATCCAACAAGAACACTCCAACAAGAACACTCCAACCAGAAAAATAAACGAGAACAGCGTGTTTAAATGACCATGAATTTAATGACTGCCCAAAATGACTTGCTCGAAATCATATTCAGATAGCACTTAATATCCTCCAAACATTGTCTTATATTCTTTTTATGCTTAATGTAATTTCAAAATATCCTAATAAAGTCATATACCTATGTTTTCGGCTCGGTAAAATAGCATCCTGACTATTGATTTCGCCAGACTGATTTCGCCAGACAAACCTCACCCACAAAAACAGTGAATCCACCATGAAAAAAGATAAACAGAAAGTCATTGGAGAAGAATTAAGCGATGAGCGCTTGAAAGTGCTGCTGACGCTGCAGCCCACAGCTGGCAGCAGTAGAGACTATCACATACTGTTAAGGGCCTACCGCTACCTGCGAGCTGAGGATTTTGCCCGTTTTATTCCCTTTTATCTGGCAGCGGGCCTGAACCTGAACGCCCGCAATAGTGACGGAAAAACCCTGGCAGAAACCATCACACAACATCACCATGGTGAACCGTATCTCAAAGCCCTCACCAGGCATTAAAACAGTATGGGCTGCCACAGGCAGCCTTTGTTCCTGAACAGGTGTGAATACATCATTAATCAGCAATGCCGGTATGCTGCAATAGCCTGTTCAATCGTAATCAGTGCGCACAGGAACGCGCCGGTAACCAGTTGAGGAACTTTTAAAACAGACAAACAGCCAAAGAAACGAAACAATACCCGACCCGCTTTTATGAATAACTCTCAGCCCAGCCTCTCATCGCTCACACTGCCATGGGCGGCCAAAAACGGCCAGCTTGAAGCTGTCAACACCCTGTTGGCCAAGGGTGTCCGTACTGATGAATTGCACCTGGCCCTGAAATGGGCGGCCAAACATAACCATCTTGAAGTCGTCAATACCCTCCTGGCCCACGGTGCCGACCTTAACCTGTCACCCCCGGCTCTGTGGTGGGCGGCCTACAATGGCCACTTGAAAGTTGTCATGGCCTTGCTGGAAAATAGCGCTTCCTTTCGCCCACCCCACTATGTCCTGGAATGGGCGGCAGAAAAGGGCCAGACTGAACTCGTCAACTACCTGCTGGCCAAAGGCACCCCCTGTTCGGCTTTGGCCCTGGAATCGGCGGCTGAAAACGGACAGCTTGAAGTGGTCAAATCCCTGCTGACCAAGGCTACCCCGGGGAACAAGTCGACCATTGCTCTGGAATTGGCTGCTCAAAATGGCCACCTTGAGGTCGTCAAATTACTGCTGGCCAGTGGTGCCTTCCCTGATCAGTTGATCAGCTCCCTGCAAGTGGCGGCTACGAACGGCCACCTTGAGGTCGTCAACCTCCTGCTGGCCAGTGGTGCCAATGCCACCCTTGGCAAGCCGTTCGATAACATGAAAAACTATGCTCTGGAATGGGCGGCTTTTAACGGCCACCTGGAAGTCGTCAAAACCCTGCTGGTCAATGGCACCACCCTTGACCATTCAACCGCAGCCCTGAGATTGGCGGATCTTAAAGGCCACCCTGAAGTCATTGAGACCCTGGAAAAACATATCCCCGTGCAGCAACCCGGCTCTTTGATGCACGGCTGCCGGGCCACCATTCGTAACCGGCTGGTCAAACACCTCATCGACGGCAAACCACTGAAGTCGGCGCTCTATTCACTGCCCCTGCCCCCCGGGATGTGTGCGTATTTGTACCACCCACTCTCGTGGTAATTCGGCGCAAACCCTGAGCCAGAAAGTGTGCAACCAAGAAAAAAAAGGCTTATTGTGATTCATGAAGAAAGATTTGTGCAAAAAAACGCCGATCGTCAGTAGCAGTTACTGTGGTTCCACTCACAACAGTGGACTTAACAGCTGCAGGGTATTTTCCAGCAGTTTCTGCCGAAAGGGCCTTTTTGACCAACGGTTGCTATCCACCGCGCCCGCCTGATTGATATACGACTGAAGCACATGGAATATCTGCTGACCAAAACCATCATCATAAATAATCAACGTCACTTCATAATTCAACCAGACACTGCGCATATCCAGGTTTACGGTGCCAAATAACGCTGTTTCACGGTCTACCAGAACACATTTGGTGTGCAACAACCCCCCTCTAAACTGCTGAATAGTGACACCAGCCTGCAGCAACTCCTGATAATAAGAGCGGCTGGCATGATAAACCATTTTTGAGTCATTTTTCTCAGGCACCAGTAGCTGCACATCAACACCTCGCATCGCTGCCGACTTCAATGCGGTCAGCAACGCCTCATCGGGCACAAAATAGGGTGTGCTGATCAAAAGTTCCTGACGGCTTTCGTAAATGGCTGTCAGCAGAACCTGTTGCAGTATCGTCCGGTCAGCATCAGGCCCGGAGGGCAGAACGTGCACAAATGCACCGTCCCGGCCACGATGCCCGCCCGTAGGGTACTCATATTGTCTATTGAACGATGGGTGCCCCTGCCCGGTTTCCAGTGCTATATCCCATTGCACAATGGCTGCGAGTACATGGGCGGCAACACCATCAATCCTGACCATGGCATCCACCCACTGCCCGACCTGAGCCTCCTGTTTAAACAGCGATGGATCCACCAGGTTAAAGCTGCCAGTCCAGGCCACCTGATCATCAACCACCAGAATCTTCCGATGGTTACGAATATCGATACGCTCCACCAGCATTCGTAAAGGGCCTGCTGACATGGATGCAGTAACACTGATCCCTTCAAGTCGAAAACGGCGGGTCCATATTCCATTCAAAAAGCCCCGGCTACCGACATTATCCAGCACAACCAGACAATCAACCCCCCGCCTGGAAGCCCGGATAACCGCTTCTGCCACCTCTACGGCCCGACCAACCGGCTCCCATATATAAAACTCAATCACGACACTTTGCCGGGCATTTTCTATATCACGCAGCAGATGTTCGATGATATTGGCAAAACCTGAGAAGAGTTGCAGATGGTTGCCTGGCAGCAAGGGGATACTCATGCTTTTTTCTGCCAATGAGAAAATGCCGTGATGACTGGTCACCGGACAGCAGGATGGCTCAGAGCCTGAGATAATCCGGGCCAGGTGTTGATACCACTGGGCATAATCCGGATACAGTGCATGCATGCGCTTTAAACGGCCAATGCCCAAACGGGGAGAACCCAATAGTAGATACAGAACAAACCCTGCTACCGGCAGCGCGAACAGCAACACCAGCCAGGCCAGGGAGACCCCCACGGGTCTTCGGGTCATGATCACCACCACTGCAAAAGCAATAATGGCACTTAAATAGGCAGCACCAAACAGCCAGCTATACCAGGTTGTTTCCATGTACTAAAGTTCCAAAATTACACCAGCTGATTCACTGATTGTCCGGGTCTGGCCATAAACACGGCTAAAGCCTTTCGCCATAGCTCAGGCCTTACCTACACAGGGGCTTCGAAGTATTGCCCTGCTGACCAGAAGATCATGGGAGTTGAAAACGCAACTGGCATTACCCAAAAGGCTACCCGCCGACGGATAACCTTAACCGGTAAAAAGGGACAATGGTTTCGACAAGATGCCTTTCAATGGAGCAAATGTCCATAATCTTGCCAAAGAAGTTTGGCCGTCATGGCCAAAGACACACCAACAATCATAGGGCGAATCAATGTTTCACCGCGGCTGAGGACCACATGAGAGCCGAGCCTGGCGCCAATAACCTGACCCAGTATCATGACCAGACCCAATGCCCAGACCACATGCCCGCCAATAACGAAAAATAGCAAAGATGCCAGATTGCTGGTGCAATTCAACACTTTGGTATGGGCGGTAGCACTGGTGAGGGTATACCCTAGCAAACCTGCAAACGCCATGGTAAAAAACGAACCGGTGCCGGGGCCAAAGAAACCATCATAAAAACCGATCAGCACCGCCGCTGTAGACGAAAACACCGGCAGAGAGATCAACTGCGGTGACGGCTCACTGCCCACGCGTGGCGAAAACAGAAAGTAAAGGACAATACCAATCAGCAGGAAAGGGATGACCTGGTCCAACACTCCGGCATTAATTCTCTGCACCAGCAGCGTCCCCATCATGCTGCCAATAAAGGTCATTATTATTGCCAGACGTATCTCCCGCAGGTTAACCGTACCTTTGGAGAGGAAGTAAACACTGGCGGACAGGGTACCAGCGGCCCCCTGAAGCTTATTGGTGGCCAGTGCCTGAACCGGTGGCAGCCCGGCAGCCAGAAGCGCGGGCATCGTGATCAACCCGCCACCACCGGCAATGGAATCAACAAATCCGGCCACCGAGGCAATAGCAAAAAGGAAAAGCACCAGATCCAGAGTGATGGTTACGTCCAAGGTCAATCCTTGCAGACAGAGGCAGATGGTTTGTGGAAAGGTAATAATAGATCGTCCAGAAAGGATTATTCAGATAAAGTTGCCCAGGCAACCATTGATATATAGTTGCCCCGGCAACCAGGGGAAACTGATTATTTTCTGATACGCCGGATTACGCTGTTACTGTTTGCTGGTTTCCAAAACCCGGCAGCTCCTCAATACCTGCATCAGGGCGACAGAATCGGTCGAACGATCATCCCGATAATAGGATATTTAGCTA
>NZ_JAHHPO010000091.1 GCF_024606365.1 Endozoicomonas sp. ONNA2 | reverse complement strand
TAGTTCCAGAATTAGAGTGAAATGGGAAAGTTATTTTTAGACAATTCCTTACAGTCGGCGGCAACACACCGGTTCGCAGCTCAACTAACTTGATCGTCCTGCCCAGAAGACCTGATAACCGGTCTTTATTGAGCCTGCCCCGAGAATCTGAGCAATATCGGATCATAATTCCGACCAATCCATCAGCTTCCCTGCTATCAGCGTCCTGTGCAGGATAAAGTGGGGGTGCAGAAGAGGGTAATCCACCAACCGGGGTATTCATGTTAGAAGCCCTTCAATATTATTTGATTCAAAGGAATAAGCAGCCAGAAATATACGATTCCATATGGACAGCTACTGATGTTAGACAACTAACCGCCAAAAAGTTCCAAATTGAGACCGTAAAAAAAAGGGCTGTCAATAACAGCCCCATTTTGATGCGAAACAATCCGTTTACGCAAGGTCAATGCCTGCCCTGAAATGGGCGGCATTATAGCGTGTGAAAGATGAAGGCAGTTCAATACCTTCTTCTTTGCAGATCGAACTCATTGTAGTCGAAGCAAAAGAGAAGAAAAGAACTCTGATGAGCTCCTTTTTCGAGGGGTCATTAAAGCCGTTTATAAGAATTGCTTTATCTTTGGGTGACATGGACGATTCATTTATGGTTGTTTCGTAATTCCTGAGTGCAATAAATGAATTCAACATCTTGTTTTTGAATGTCTCCTTGTTAGCCGGTGTATTATCCTCGATGCTTATAGCCATTTCATCCCAGATAATATCTACCAGTCGATCAACCCTGGCTTGATTAACGGCTTCAGGTAAATATGGATTGGCCAATTTACTCAACAGGCCAACATTCTCAGGGTATAGCGCCATTTGTGCTTCTGTGAGCATGATGCAATTGCCGAAGTCGATAAACCAGACATCTATGTGGCCACCGGGTTTGAACCTTAGCATGATATTTCCAGGGTGACAGTCGCCATGAACAATGCCATGTTTCAAGGCAAGCTCATGCCATTTTGTTTTGACCAGACCGTGGACAGTACCTAATAAAGCCATGCCATAAAAATCGTCATACCTGAAAGGAAAGTCACTATAATACCTGTGGAAGATTTCTGACCGCAGCTGCTTGTTTGCCGGGTTCGCCAATGCATTCAACGTGTGCGCATCGTGAAGATATTCCATGATCAGCAGGTTATCAGCATCTGAAGTTTCGGTTATTTCTGGCACTTTGAAAGTTAATTTCTTCTCATTGAGTAAGGGAAGTTCAAGTGGTACTTCTTTATCAGTTTTTTCCAGCGCTTCTTTGAATACTGTCTGGTTCTTTTTTTCTTCGTTGAGTTGGCACTCTGCAATAAACGGATCAGTGAGTTCGCGGAAGGCCGTTTTCATTGTTTTTGGCAAGAAAAGCATTAGCATTCTTATGGATTTTAAACCTGCGACCAAATCAATGGCTTTCCAGTCCGGAACCACTTTGACCAAGTATGATTCTTCATCTTTTTTAACTTCAAAGCATGAGCCTATCGTTCCTGTGGCAATATGCCGTTCCACTGAATGATCTTTATAACCGGCTTTATCCAGGATGGATCTCGCAACGGTAGCGGGTATTTCAGGATTGTTATCCAAAACATTCCTGATCACAGCATAATACTCAGGATAGTCGGACTCGTTGATTTTGAAATCAGCTGCCAATTGCTTTACCAGCCCTGGATTAGCAATCAGCATCTGGAGCAGTTTTGGATAAGCCGAACCCAGCCTTTGTAAATAATTTTGCAAATTCTGGCTGGTAAAATTGCATCGAAACAGTCGGTGTTTCAGATAACAATAACCGATCAATGTTACTTTCCAGACTGCCCGGCAGAATATCGAAACATTGCGTGAAATGCTTTTAATTTCAGACCATGCCCTGGAGCACAACCCCGGATTCTCTGCTTTAAGGCTTGGTGAGTCTTCAAAGGATTGACTGACTCGCCTTCCTTGATAGGTCGATTCAACGCTGGCAGATGAACCGGCTAAAGATTGAACCGGTATCCCTGAATAATCTGACGACAGAGGCCACCCTGGAACATCCATAGTAAATCCTTTATAAAGTGGTGTTTAAGTAGCTAACCATATGAAATCATATATTTCTGACTCCTTGTGCCGGCACTC
>NZ_JAHHPO010001015.1 GCF_024606365.1 Endozoicomonas sp. ONNA2 | reverse complement strand
CTGCCAAAAGTTAACGTTGTGTCACGCCCGGAAACCTCCCGCTTTCTTTCGCCAGAGAAAGCGCAAGTATCTGATGCCGGCGCTTTACAATGATCGATGCCTGAAGCACTGGCATCAGGCAAATGTGTAGAGCAACCAACGTTGTTATTAAAACCTGGGCCTGCATGAAACATGATGAAAATATCCGTTGCTTGGTTGTTTAACGTTTTTATTGAGGCTTGACTTTGGGAATCCGCGCAGATCCAAAAAGTATAAGTAGTCAGAAATTGTCCCGGAATAACTTCAATCCAATTAGTAAATAGTTCCATCCATTGTTAGCCACGGCTCAAGTCTGACGACCAACTGAGAAGCCGTGTCAGATTAAGTGAATTGTTGAATGTACCTCACCGCAACAGGCCCGATACAATCAATGGCTGCCGCAATGATTTCGGGTTTGTTTTGTAAAGAATCACCAACGTACTGCAGGGCATTGCCATTGTTTTGCAAGGCGATATTGACCAGCGCCGGATCATTACGGCAATTGTCACCGGCAAACTCCAGCGCCAGGGGATTTTGTTGCAGGGCAAGTTTGACCACTTCCGGACAATCCTTGAGTTCGTCACTGGCAAACGCCAGCGCCATGCCGTTATCACGCACTGCCAGTTTGACCAGCGCTTCATTGGCCTGCAATTCCGGGCTGGCATACCTGAGTACCATACCATTTAGTTGAACTGCCAGCCGCACAGTAGGCTCATGGCCACGTAGCCTGTCACTGACATACTTGAGAATGTCACTGTCAGCTTGCACGGCCAGTTGCATCAACTCTTCATCATCTCTCATCTTCTGATTGGCCAGTCGTCTTATAAAGTAGACCGGGTCTTTTGATGCGACAATGGCCAAAAATTGGTTATCTCCACACTGTTGTTCATCAAGATCAAGGTAAGGATGATGTTTGAATTGTTCATCGGCATACTCTAGTGCACTAACGGTATCTTTCACCGCAGCTGTAACAATGGTTCGATCAGCTTTTAACCGTTCACTGGCGTACATCAGGGCAATCCCATTATTTTTGACAGCAGCCAATACGATGTCTTCATCATTCCTGAGCCCTTCACTGGCAAATTGCAGAACTATCCCCGTGTTCCCGACAGCTTTTTTGACCAGTTCTTTATCCGCTTGAAATTCAGGTCCGGCAGATCTTAATGCAAAGGGGTCAGAATCGACCGCTGTATATACTACCTCCCGATCATTATTTAAATCCGGAAAATATTTCAGGTTATCGTATAGTCCGGGTTTCGCCAACGCCTTCAAGGCCAGCTTTCGGTAAAGGTAATGATTGTCAAGCAGGTTTTTCCTGAAATTGTGGTGATACAATGGATAGAAATTATCTTTATCATTATGCTCCAGCGCCAACAGAAGAAGATCTTTGTAGACATCAGGATTTTGTTCCAGATACTCAGTTGCCGCATTACAGGAAAGAGCCTGTGACGTGTTTTCAACTGCTGTGGTTAACAAGCGCCGGAAAAGCCCAGAATTTGAGGAAAGCTCTGGCCCTGTATGGGCAAGTATTGTTTCCGGCTTTACTGCATTTGCCAGGGCACAAGACATAATTTCAAAATCGTTTTTAAAGGATGCTGGCGCATTGGCAATGGCCTCAGGATGGCTTTTGATGGCGGCAAACACTATCGCCCGCTGATTGCGTAATTCAGGTGTGAGGTATTTCAGGATATGGCCATTTTGCGACACCAGGCGTCTGGCCGTTGTCTCGTCAGCAAGCCAGTTAACGTATTTGTTCACCAGGGGGCTGGCCTTGTCTGGATCAAAAAGTAGCCAATGCCGGAGTAATGCCTGCCTGTCCGTTTCGTGTTGATAGTCCAGCACTGCTTCAATCCTGTTGGCGGGAGCTTTATGAAATATTCTCGCCGCTTCAACCAGATGACGGATTGCCCTGTCGTGGGTGCAGCGGTTGATCAATGATGTTTTCTTCCGATAACCGGAGCACCAGTAGGTATGTGCCAGGGCAAATTGATTGATTTCAGAGAAAGCAGGATTATTCAGCCTTTCCCTGATTGCAGCCATATTCCATTGTGTTTGACTTTCGTCCAGATTT
>NZ_JAHHPO010000090.1 GCF_024606365.1 Endozoicomonas sp. ONNA2 | reverse complement strand
GACAAACCCTGTTGAATTGCCCGGGAACCGTTGCCCGGGCTCTTACAACCCGCACTGCTTGAAATTGTTCCGGGCAATTCATTTTCAGGGAGTAGCCCGGATCTGTGTATGGACTATCTTCATATGGACAAAATAAGCCTTGCCGCAATATTCGTTAAGCGGGATTGATGGTTCACTTGACAGCAAAGTATTATCTGGAAAATTATATTGTGCTAAACCTGCAATTTTCTCCCCCTGTATTACGAAAATGTTTTTCAAAATATCGTTCCTGATGAACGTTGAGAAAATTCATGCAATTCCTGGTATGGATTGCCACTGGTTTCTGGTTCTCAGCCCGGCGTATGGGTTGGCAAGAGCCATAGAACAAGCAGCCTTCGGTACGGGTTGCCACTGAGTACAGTGAAAACAATGTAAGGACTCCTTCATGCCTGTTATTACGCTTCCCGATGGCAGCAAGCGCGAGTTTGCGGATGCCGTATCCGTAATGGAAGTCGCCCGGGACATTGGTCCGGGGCTGGCCAGGGCGACCCTCGCCGGCCGCGTCAATGGTGAACTGGTGGATGCCAGCGCCAAAATTGCCGAAGATGCTGATTTATCCATCATTACCACCCGTGATCAAGAGGGTGTGGATGTTATTCGTCACTCTACCGCGCACCTGCTGGCGATGGCCGTGCAGGACCTGTTTCCCGGTGCCCAGGTGACCATCGGGCCAGTGATTGAAAATGGCTTTTATTACGACTTTTCTTATGAGCGGGCTTTCAATATGGACGATTTGTCCAAAATTGAAAAACGCATGGAAGAGCTGGCCAGACAGGATCTCGCTATCGAGCGCGTGGTGATGAGTCGTGAAGAAGCCGTCAGTGCCTTTAAAGCCTTGGGTGAAGAGTACAAGGTTGAGATCATCAACGACCTGCCCGCCAGTGAAGAGATCTCTGTGTACCGCCAGGGTGAGTGGATGGACCTCTGCCGCGGCCCACACGTGCCTTCCACCGGTAAGTTGAAAGCGTTCAAATTGATGCGGGTTGCCGGGGCCTACTGGCGGGGTGACTCCAATAATGAAATGCTCACCCGCGTCTACGGTACTGCCTGGGAAGACAAGAAAGCCCTTAAGGCCTACCTGCACCGTCTGGAAGAGGCGGAAAAGCGCGACCACCGTAAACTGGCCAGGAAACTCGACCTGTTCCATATGCAGGAAGAGGCGCCAGGCATGGTGTTCTGGCATCCGAATGGCTGGGTGATCTACCAGGAACTGGAACAGTACATGCGCAACAAACAGCGCCAGGCCGGTTATCAGGAGATCAAGACCCCCCAGCTGGTGGATCGCAGCCTGTGGGAGAAGTCCGGTCACTGGGATAAATACGCCGACGGCATGTTTACCACCCATTCTGAAAACAGGGACATGGCCATCAAGCCCATGAACTGCCCCTGTCACGTACAGGTCTTTAACCAGGGCCTGAAGAGCTACCGTGATCTGCCGCTGCGACTGGCTGAATTCGGCTCCTGCCACCGTAATGAGCCTTCCGGTTCCCTCCATGGCCTGATGCGGGTGCGCGGCTTTGTCCAGGACGATGCCCATATTTTTGCCACGGAAGATCAGATTCAGTCAGAAGTCTGTGAGTTCATCGACTTCCTGCACAGCGTTTACGATGATTTTGGTTTTGAACGTGAAAACCTGATTTACAAACTATCCACCCGCCCGGAAAAGCGGGTAGGTTCCGATGAAATCTGGGACAAGGCCGAAAAAGCCCTGGCTGAAGCCCTGGATGCCCAGCAGCTCCCCTGGGACGAATTGCCCGGTGAAGGTGCTTTCTACGGGCCGAAGATCGAATTTTCCCTGAAAGACTGTATTGGCCGGGTGTGGCAATGTGGCACCATACAGGTAGATTTCTCCATGCCGGGGCGACTGGGTGCGGAATATGTTGACGAGCACGGAGAACGCCAAACGCCGGTGATGCTGCACCGCGCAACCCTGGGCTCCTTCGAGCGCTTCATTGGTATTCTGATCGAGCATTATGAAGGTGCCATGCCGGTTTGGTTGGCTCCTGTGCAGGCTGCTATCCTCAACATCACTGATCGTCAGACAGATTACGCCAGAAAGTTGGAAAAAAACCTGTCTGAACAGGGGATCAGGATAAAAGCGGACTTGAGAAACGAGAAGATCGGCTTTAAAATCCGCGAGCATACCTTAATGAAGATTCCTTATCTGCTGGTGATCGGTGATAAGGAAATGGAAGACAATACCGTTGCGGTCCGTACCCGCACCGGTGAAGATCTGGGCGTTATGTCCATCGAAGCGTTCCGGGAGCGCCTGCAGGCAGAGGTACTGAAGTGTGGCCGCACTGCCTGAGCAGCGGATACCGCTGACTGTTCACTTCGAGAAAATGGTTCCAGGTTGCCTGATGGTCCGGCAGCCCGGGAACTTGCCAAGTTGCTTACACAGGAGATACAACCATCAGACGCAACAGCTTCCGTGATCGCCGCCCGGTAAAGGCTCCGATTAATGAAAATATCCGTGCAAAAGAGGTCCGCCTCATTGGGGCCGACGGAGAACAGGTCGGTGTAGTTGATATACGTGATGCGTTAAGCATGGCCGAGGAAGCGGGGCTGGATCTGGTTGAGATCAATGCGACCAGTGAGCCGCCGGTTTGCAAGATCCTGGATTATGGTAAGCACCAGTACGAATCGAAAAAGCAAAAGGCGGCGGCCAAGAAAAAACAGACTTTGATCCAGGTGAAAGAAATCAAGTTTCGCCCGGGTACCGAAGAAGGGGATTATCAGGTAAAACTGCGCAACCTGGTACGTTTCCTTACGGAGGGTAACAAGGCGAAGGTCTCCCTTCGTTTTCGTGGTCGTGAGATGGCTCACCAGGAGCTGGGCATGGAACTGATGAGACGGGTTGAAAAAGACCTGGAAGAGATCGGAACCGTTGAACAGCATCCAAAAATGGAAGGCCGTCAACTGATCATGGTGATTGCCCCTAAAAAGAAGAAGTAATTAAAAAAACGGCGTTTGGGTTTGGTGCCCGTTGAGGGTTTGGAGCCTGGCCATTTTTTCTTATTTGCTTCGTGCCTGTGATGACTCCGGTTGTTCCAGGCAATACTTTTAATTGTCCCGACGCTGGTTTCGCAGATCAGTGGTCGCGAATGCGGAGTGTTTTTCATGCCAAAGATGAAAACCAACAGTGGAGCCGCGAAGCGTTTCAAGAAAACCGCTTCCGGTTACAAGCGTAAAGGTGCCTTCAAGAGTCACATCCTGACCAAGATGACCACCAAGCGTAAGCGTCAGCTGCGTGGTACCTCACTGGTATCTCCAGCGGATCATGGTCTCGTTGAGCGTATGCTGCGCGATTGATCGCTTTTTTGCTCATTTTTCAGGAGAGATAACTCATGGCACGTGTCAAGCGTGGCGTCATTGCACGACGTCGTCACAAGAAAATTCTGAAGCTGGCTAAAGGTTACTACGGTGCACGTTCACGTGTATTTCGTGTAGCCAAGCAGGCAGTCACCAAAGCTGGTCAGTATGCTTACCGCGACCGTCGTCAGCGTAAGCGTCAGTTCCGCGCTCTGTGGATTGCCCGTATCAATGCCGGTGCACGCATGAATGGACTGTCTTACAGCCGTTTCATCGCTGGTATGAAGAAAGCGGCTATCGAAATCGACCGTAAGGTTCTGGCTGATCTGGCCGTTCACGACAAGGCGATTTTTGGCCAGCTGGTGGAAAAGGCGAAAGCAGCCCTGGCTTGAGTTTTTACACCAATGGCACTGACTTAAGCGTGAAAGCCTTGTCATAGTTAGTTAAAAGACTTTCACCACTAAGACACAAAGGAAAAAAAAAGAAATCTTTTCTTTGTGTCTTTGTGGTTCAAATTCAAATCTATCAACCTTTATCAATGTCCCTGTTTACGGGGCTTTTAAGCTTAAGTCAGTGCCATTGGTTTTTACACCGGTTTGAAACAGGGGGATCTGCTTTTGTGGATCTCCCTTTTTTGTTTGTCATTCAGGCTCATCTCCTGTAAATAGAGACCGAGTCCAGCATTTTTGACCAAATTTTGCTACAGTTAGCCTTGGTTTTAAGGTCGTTGATAAACAGGACTTGGCTCCACCCTCGGAAATGGATTCCGAAGTTATCTCTGGTCAGGATGTACACAACGAAAAAGAAGCAAAGTATGTCAGCATTTAATCAAGAAACCGTGTTAACCGTGAAGCATTGGAATGATACTTTGTTCAGCTTCACCACCACCCGTGACCCATCGCTCAGATTTCATAATGGCCACTTTGTCATGCTCGGCCTTGAAGTAGAGGGGAAACCGTTGATGCGGGCATACAGTATCGCCAGTGCCAACTATGAGGAGCACCTGGAGTTCCTCAGTATCAAGGTGCCTGATGGGCCTTTGACTTCCAGGCTCCAGCATTTAAAGCAGGGGGATTCCGTGCTGGTCAGCCGCAAGCCGGTGGGTACCCTGGTGGTGGGTGATTTGAAGCCGGCCCAGAACCTGTTCCTGTTTGCCACCGGTACAGGTCTTGCGCCATTTATGAGTATTATCAAAGATCCTGAAACCTATGAGCGGTTTGAGAAGGTCATTCTGGTCCATGGTGTCCGTTACGTCAGTGAGCTGGCGTATCACGACTACCTGCTGGATGAGCTGCCTGATCATGAATACCTGGGAGAGGAGATTCGCCAGAAGCTGATCTACTACCCAACCGTAACCCGTGAGCTATTCAGGAATACCGGTCGGCTGACGGATCTGATTACCAGTGGTCAGCTGTGCAATGACCTGGACCTGCCACCACTGAACCCGCAAACTGATAAAGCCATGATCTGCGGTAGTCAGGCCATGCTTAATGATACCTGTGACATTCTCGATAACCTCGGCTTCACGGCATCGGCCCATACCGGAGACGTGGCTGATTACGTGATTGAAAGGGCGTTTGTTGAGAAATAATGATGTTTAAAAAACAGCGGTTGTAGAGTAGTTCTTGAAAATTTGAAGCAGTTGGTCGTTCAGTTTAAATCGGAAAACCGAGAATAAATGACTTTAACTGCTATTAACAGTTGGCTGTTAATAAATTTCATATTATTTAAAACAAGCTGTTATATTTATAGAATTCATTATAGATTTACACCAGGAGGCTGTCCGAGAATAGACTGCCCTACTGCGGTGGCAG
>NZ_JAHHPO010001014.1 GCF_024606365.1 Endozoicomonas sp. ONNA2 | reverse complement strand
GCACGACCGGCTTCCGAAGGTTTCAACGTCTTCTGAAGTTACGGATTCAGGTATAGAAAAGACATGATATCACATGCAGGAATTGCAATTTTCCTTTTTGGAAATAAATTGGATGGGGACCAGGTAGTCGATTCAAATGGAATGCGAGAGGAATATGAAATATCAAAGGCACAAGGGGTTTTCACGATTCCTGTAGGTGCTACTGGGTATATGTCTAGGCAGCTTTGGTGTGATGAAATGGAAAGCTGTAAGGATACACCATCAAAATTCTCAGAACTAATTGCTGGTCTCAATAGTGAGGCCAGCACATTGGAAGCTCTAGAAGAACAGATTCTAGAAGCAGTTAAGGTAAAAATAAACCAAGGAGATGTGTAGTGGCACGCCAAACATTTTTTAGTTTTCGCTATAAAAAAGACAACTGGAGAGCCAGTATTGTTCGCAATAGCTGGGTAACTCAGGATCGAAAGGCATCTGGTTTTTTTGATACTGCCGAGTGGGAAGAAGTTAAAAAAAAGAAAGATTCTGAAATAGAGAAATGGATTGATTCACAACTGAAAGGTACATCCGTAACTGTTGTATTGATCGGCTCAGATACAGCTGGTAAAAAATGGATTGACTACGAAATAACCAGCAGCCATAAAAAAGGCAATGGTATTCTGGGTATCTATGTCCACAAAGTAAAAGATAGCAACGGAAAAACAACTACAAAAGGGGAAAATCCGTTTGATAATTGGGAATTTAAAAAAGATGGAAAAGTAATAAAGTACCCTGTGTATGATTGGGTTTCTGATAATGGATATGAAAACTTGGGTGACTGGATTGAAAAAGCTGCAAAAGTAGCAGGTCGGTAAACGCACATAACACATATGAGCCTTTCCGTAGTCAAGAGTAAAAAACGGAAAACCAGGAACATATATGGTTCGCCCCGCGATGCAAGGAAAAGTTTTCCACCATGACTAAAGAGTAATGCTTCCACCCTTATAATAAAGAGTCCGGCCTTTGGGGTGAGGTCTCAATGCCTCTGGCCCTGATGGAATCCGCTCACT